>JASFHC010000073.1:0-9403 GCA_050123435.1 Desulfobacterales bacterium | reverse complement strand
GGAAGTTGTAATACAAGAGGGTTAGCATGGAGTCTGTCTTTCATCATTTCAATGGTTTTAAAAAAACTTGCACCGACTCGGTCCAGTTTATTAATAAAAGCAATCTTCGGGACAAGATATTTGTCTGCCTGTCGCCATACGGTTTCCGACTGGGGTTCTACACCCCCAACAGCACAAAAAACTCCGATAGCCCCATCAAGAACCCTCAATGAACGTTCTACTTCAATTGTAAAATCTACATGTCCAGGCGTATCTATTATCTGGATCTCGTTTCCCTTCCAGTGGCATGTGGTAACCGCAGAGGTAATCGTAATACCGCGTTCCTGTTCATCGGGCATCCAGTCCATTATCGCTTCACCGTCATGAACCTCACCGATCTTATGAGAACGGCCTGTATAGTAAAGGATTCGCTCCGTTACCGTCGTTTTGCCTGCATCAATATGGGCTATAATACCGATATTTCTTATATTTTTGATATGTTTCTTTTTTTTCATCGTATCAAAAGCATATTTGCTTTAAAGGGAGCACTAAGATCTATATGACCGGCCAGGGTCTTGGATTCGCGTCCCCCGATCAACAGTTTTACGTCATCAATTTCAGGAATATTCAATATTAATGAATTAACGATAGAGTATATGGTAAAAAGTTCTGTTTTTATTCCACCGGGATGAGAATCTTTTATTGTATTTGATATATCCACATAAGCGGTTCCATCCCGGGTAACATAGAGCGCTCTGATCGTTGTGCCTGCAGGAATTGTTCTCATATGTCCTTTCCGCGGGCCGTCTATCAAAGCCTCGACAATAATTTTAGCATATTCGACGGGATTTTCAGAATGAAAAAGATTCCTTTCTTCCGCTGTTAGAAACGAATTGCTTTTATCAGAAAAATAGAGATGGGCAAAAAACTTATCCGAATTTTGCATGTCTGCTGTTTGAATGTTTTGCTCAACGTTATCCTCAGTCGATGGTGTTAAAGGCATATTCAATAGTGCCGTGAAGACAGCGCTAAGTGTAATAATAGCTAAAACAGCGTATAATAATACATGGCGCTTTGTAATCATGATTTACCATCTAATAATTTTATACCGTTCAGATGGTTTGACATTAACGTATGTTTGATCAGACAACATTTAAGAGTTTATTATAAAAGACCATGGTTTTTTAAGCCAATACAGTTGCGATGTCAAGAGCAGAAGGACATCCGTGATATACTATAATACAAATAAAAAAAGGCCGGTCTCATAGACCAACCTTTTTTTAAATATTTGGTGGAGCTGAACGGGATCGAACCGTCGACCTCATGACTGCCAGTCATGCGCTCTCCCAGCTGAGCTACAGCCCCGAGGAAAAAAAAGTAACAAAACCTGATAAATGTGTCAATAAATATTTTATACGGTTTCAGGGTAAACGAATTTGATTTGGGTACATCGTAACGACGGCGTGGAGTGTTTTTCCTGTATTGGGATTCAAATGTGTTTGTCCTGCACAAGATTTTGTGACCGGAAGGTGTTGACAAAATTAAAGATAATAAATAGTATTTGTTTCTTATAAGTTACAACGTGTTGTATATATATGATTTTTTAACCAAATGGTTTTGGTTGTTTAAGACGGATGGTTTTGTAAAAAGGTCAAAAAATGCTCCGTGTCTCTTGAAAAAAGATTTTTTACGAATTCCTTAAGAATATAGACCGTTGCAAGAGGTAAAGCATGACTTCAAATAACTTGCCAAGATTTATTAGAGGATCGGCAGCAAATACGCCTCCTAAGACCGAACAAGCCGGAATGTATAAGGAATTTGATGCTACAGAGCTCTATTGCCCAAAGTGCAAACGTCCGGTTCCGGTCCGCAAACGACTTCTGCTTGTTCTGCCCGAAGGTGACAAGTATGAATATTTGTGTGCATTTTGTTTAGAAACCGTGGGGACAAAGATCGATCGACAAGTGAAGCCTGTTTCGCTAATAATTTAAATTACATTTGAACAAACAGTAACTTCTCAAGAAATGCTGGTGAAGTAAATTATGATGTGGGCCCGGCTCCATAATCCATTGATAAGTAAAAAATAGAGAGGAAATATATGCTCAGGTTCATGCGGCAGCAAGCTGGTAACTGGTTAATCAAAGTACTTTTAGGCGCTATTGTTATTGTATTTATATTCTGGGGGGTAGGAAGCTTCAGGGCACAAAGAGGTGGTAGGGTTGCCCTGATTAATGGAGATCAGATCACACTGGATGAATACAGAGAGGCATATAATAACCTTATTGAACGGTTACGGAATAGATTCGGCAATAACTTGAACGAAGATATGATTAAGATGCTTCGGGTAAAAGAGCAGGCTTTGAATCAACTTATCGACAACAAGCTCCTGGTTCAGGAAGCCAGGAGGTTTAAGTTTCGTGTTTCAAACAAGGAGCTTGCCCATGCGATTATGCAAATCGAGGCATTTCAGAGAGCCGGTGTATTTGATAATCGCATGTATCAAAATGTGTTGAGCCGTCTCAGAATGACTCCCGAAGAATTCGAGATTGCACAAAGAGAGGCCATGCTTATTGAGAGAGTAACAGATCTCATTACAAATAGCGTTAAAGTTTCAGACTCGGAGGTCAAAGAATGGATTAACTGGGCGCATGCATCGGTAAATATCGATTTCGTCCGGTTTGATTCCAACAAATATAAGGATATCAAACCATCCAGCGAAGAAATAAAAGCATTCTATGAAAAACATAAAGAAAATTATAAAACAGATAGTATGGTGAAAGTTCGATACCTGCATTTTGCCCCGGATAGTTATCGATCTGAAGTTTCAATTTCTGAGGAAGAACTACAGGGTTATTTTAATGAAAACCAGGAAGAGTTTAACACGCCGAAAACGGTTGAAGCCCGGCATATTTTACTAAAAGTCGATCAGAATGCCGCTCCTGAGGATATTGAAAAGGCAAGAAAAAAAGCTTTAGACATCCTGAAGATGGCTAGAGAAGGAAAAAAATTTGATAAACTGGCTAAAGAATATTCAGAAGGACCGACCCGAGACAGGGGAGGATACCTGGGTACATTTAAAAGGGAAGCCATGGTGAGGCCCTTTGCCGACAAGGCCTTTTCAATGAAAGCAGGGGAAATCAGCGAACCCGTTCGCACGCGGTTCGGATGGCATATTATCAATGTTGAAAAAGTAAATGAAGCATCCAGCTTATCTTTTGATCAAGCCAAAAAGAAAATACAAAAAAAATTGATCGAAGATAAAGCAAAAAATCTTGCGTACGACGAAGCGGAGGCGATTTCTGATGTCTCTTTTGAAGGGGATGATCTTTTAAATTCAGCGAAACAACGAAACCTGAAAATTTTAACTACAGACTTTTTTACAAAAAAAGGTCCGGAAAAAGGAATCAAAAACCGAGCAAAGTTTGCATCGATCGCCTTTAATCTCTCGGTTATGGAAATTACCGACATACAGGAATTTGAAGACGGATATTATATACTTCAAATGATTGAAAAGATACCCGAAAAGATTCCGGAACTAAAGCAAGTCGAGGAAAAAGTCCGGGTTGATTTAATACAGGAAAAGCAGGAAGCGAAAGCCAAAGAAGATGCAACGACTTTTCTGGCTGATTTAAAAAGCGGAAAATCCATGATAACGGAAAGCAAACCGTTTAATCTAACTCCAACGACAACAGGTTTTTTTAAACGCAATGATTCGATCCCCAAAATTGGATCTGATCGGGAGGTTTCCAAAGCGGCTTTTCAACTTACACCTGAAAAAAAATTGCCGGAAAAACCCATAAAAGGCACCAAAGGATATTATGTTATTCAGTTAAGGGACAGAAAAACACCGGAATTTGACGAAATCGACAAGGAAAAAACATTTGTAAAACAAAAATTGCTGAAGCAAAAGAAAACCAGGGTTTTTGATGCATTTCTGGCGCAAATAAGAAGCAACAGCGAAATTACCATCAAAGAAGGATTTTTGGAATAGTTGGTGTCCATCCATAAATGAGAACTATTCCCCGATTATTTTGACTAAAACCCGTTTACGTCGTTTTCCGTCAAACTCTCCGTAGAATATTTGCTCCCAGGTTCCAAAGTCGAGCCTGCCTTGTGACACTGCAACAACCACCTCGCGTCCCATGATCTGCCTTTTCATATGCGCATCTGCGTTGTCTTCTCCGACGTTGTGCCGATACTGGGAAACCGGTTCATGAGGCGCCAGTTTTTCAAGCCAGACGTCATAATCATGATGAAGACCGGATTCATCGTCATTGATGAAGACCGACGCTGTAATGTGCATGGCGTTACAGAGTACCAGACCCTCTGTGATTCCGCTTTCTTTAAGGCAGGCTTCAACCTGAGGGGTAATATTAATCAGTGCACGCCGTGTAGGCACTTCAAACCACAATTCTTTTCGATAACTTTTCATTGGATGATCCTCCGTTGATATGAGTCGATAGTGCCCGAACGAAAACTAAGATTTTTGGTTAAGATTAAGGAAGACGAAAATTTTAACTGCCCCAGTACGATCTGCCGGATCTACGGGGCAGGCGCAGATATTGTCGAAAAAGACAGTTTTTGTTCAGGCACTAGATATCGTATCGAGGATAATAGTATATTGTCGGCTTGCTTTCAATGATTATATCCTTTTCCGGCATCTAATAGCGGTTGGAAAGAGATATACGTCGTCGCTGAGCGTTCTCCCCACATTGGAATTAAAATGAGTTAGCCCTGTTTTGAACTATCCCTTGGATGTACATTTCGGAATAAATCTGTTAATTGACGGTATGAATGAACAAGAGAAAATTGAATTACCCAAAAAAAGAAACATTAGAAATATTATGAGTAAAAGAAAAAACAATCGGTTCAATCGGCATCACGATAGAAAGAATTTTATAACCGCAGTTGTCGCAAATAGTGCCGGAGAAATTTTTGACCTTAGCGGATATGGTGCCGTGGGCATGGCCGGTTCTCGTCTGGTACCCCTGACGCTTCATGAAACCATCAATATGCCTTTTGGCGGAGAACTCATGTATATGCCGGATAGAAAGCCGATTTTGTATAATATGGAAAACAGAAGGCTCGAGATTATGGGAGAAAATCCATATGCACCCGGTGAAATAATATACCCGGTTGCCGCGTTTAATTCACCCGGCTATGTTATTTCCTATGTAAGCGCTTATAAGGAAAACACCACCGCCGGACATCTTCCCCTTTTTTCATACGGAGCGGTAGGATGGCACAGGGGAAGATTCAGATCTGCCGTAATACAGGTGGACAAAGAAAGGCGGCAGGATTTGAGGCGGATGAAACGCGAGGATGTCATTGACGGTGTTGGACGGATGAAAAAAAAGATGCCGGATAACCGGCTAAGAAAGCATCTGGAAAAATGTGCTCTGGAATATGGTTGTCCGGCGGCCAAAAATTTCTTTCTCAGAAGATACGAAGCACCGCTGCCCACGTCCAAAAACTGTAACGCCAAATGCCTGGGATGCTTGTCGCTGCAGCGTAATGACGAAATTCCCCACAGCCAGGACAGAATTTCTTTTCAACCGTCGCCCCAAGAGATTGCAGGAATTTCTCTTGAACATATCGGGCGGGTAAAAAAAAGTGTTGTCAGTTTCGGGCAGGGGTGTGAAGGAGAGCCCTTGCTGGCCGCTGACGTCATTGTATCGGCCATAGAAAAGATACGTTCGGTTTCCGGCCGAGGTACAATTAATATGAATACCAATGGAAGCAAACCCGATATTCTGAAAAAACTTTTTGATGCGGGTCTAGACAGCATCCGTATCAGTATCAACAGTTTTAGAAAAGAATGTTATGATGCATATTTTCAACCCAAAGGTTATGGTTTTTCCGATGTATTAAAAAGTATAGATATTGCAGTTGGCCGGTGCAAATTTGTTTCCATAAACTATCTCAACTGTCCCGGGTTTACCGATACCCCTGAAGAAGTGATCGCCTTGACCCGATTTTTAAATCAGCATCCCATAAACATGATCCAGTGGCGGAATTTAAATTTTGACCCGGTAAGATATTGGAAGGTGATGTCCGATGCTGCATCCCAGGGCCGCCCCCTGGGAATGAAAAATATTCTCCGACAAATAAAAGAATCTTTTCCGGATGTAATGTATGGTTATTTTAATCCTCCAAAAGAAAAGTTTTCCCCAATGGTTCCAAAATAGTATGGAAAAAATTATGAAATGGATAGAAGTAACGGTTAGTTTTGATTTTGAAGATAAACAATTGGCAACAGATCTTATTGCCGATATTTTTTATGAACAGGGAATAACGGGTCTGGTTGTGGAAGAACCGGATATTGAACATCCGGAAGATTGGGGAAACGATGCCATAATGCCCGACCATTATTCGGTTATCGGCTATCTATTCCATGATAAGCAATCCGAAAAGCAACTTGAAATAATTGAAAAAAACCTGGCAAAGCTCGAAAAGAAAAACGGGATGATATGTAAAATTGTTTGTTCCGATGTTGATGAATCAGACTGGGCGGACCAATGGAAGGCCCATTTCCGGCCGGAGAAGATAACCGAAAATATCTTAGTAAAACCCACGTGGAAGGAATATGTCGGAAATCATGATGGAATTATCCTTGAGATTGATCCGGGCATGGCATTTGGCACCGGAATTCATCCCACGACCCGCATGTGCATCGCAATGATTGAAAAATATCTGAAACCGGGCAATTCTTTTCTGGATGTGGGAACCGGTTCAGGCATTCTTATGGTTGCAGCAGCAAAACTTGGAGCAGGCAAAGTATGGGGAACGGACAATGATGAAGTTGCCGTGAATGTGGCCTGTAAAAATTTGATACAAAACAGAATCACAACGACAACCTTTACTGTCATAACCGGCGACCTTCTAGAAAAGGTCGAAACACGGTTTGATGTTGTTTCTGCCAATATAACCTCAACCAGTGTTTTATTGCTGCTCGATGATATCAAAAATGTTCTGGTCAAAAACAGTATATTTATTTGCTCGGGTATTATTGAAGAAGATAAGAATAAGGTGATTCAGAAATTAGAAAATTTGGATTTTGAAGTTATCGAAATCCTCACAAAAGAAACCTGGGTTTCCATTGCCTCTATATTACGTTAAAATATACCGGCACCATTTTGGTAACGCCGATAGAACAACAATAGATCTAATTATAATTAGAAGAAGCGGCGGCATTCGGTTCAGGCTTCCCGGGCTAACCCACCGGGCCTTTTGAATCCCGCCGACTGTTCAGCTTATGTTCAATACAATCGGTTCGGCCATGATCATGCTACACATTTTGAGGCACGACCGAAGAATGATGATCGATAATGTACCACTCGCCATCGCTGTCCTTGCGATAAACAAACGTATACCGAGCGGGTATGCCCATCATTTTATCATCTTTATTATAAAAAAATGTGTAATAACCAGAGTTTATAGCGATATCGCCATACACTCTTACCATGGGTTTGTAGTAGATGGCATTTAAATTTCTCAACCCCATGAAATGTTTAAAATAATTTTTCGTTCCTTTAGGAGTTGTCCGCATAAAAGGGGAAACCGTGCCCCAGAAAACGGCATCTTTGGCATACAATTTTGTCACCGTCTCAGGATCCGTGGTGGTGACGGCCTCAATCCATTTGTCCATGGCCTTGAGGACGGACTGTTGTTCTTCAGTGAATTTTTGGCAAACGCCCTTTTGATCGATTAAAACGTCGCTAGTTTTTTCCATGTAAGCAGCTCCTTTTGATATTATTTGATTAAAACTAAATTAAGCGATTTTTTACTCGATCTGCACCGATCTCTTGCTCATCAAGGATCCTCGAAAATCCTCGACATATCCACGGGTATGCCTGCGGTTTTCGCGAACCCTTATGCGTCAAGGTCTCAGCACTTCTCTTCGCAAAAAATCGGTCAACTTAGGTTAAAAAACACAGTCAAAGCATGTTCACAAATTTTATGTCCGTCCAATAACACAACAAATCATTTGTTTCAACTCGAACCTTCCGCAGATCCAAGGTAAACGTTGATTTAGAAATTTGCATCATTATTCTTTCTGTCAGGAATAACGGGTACCTTTGGATAAATTCTTTATAAAAAATCCGGGTTAATCGTCTTCTGCTAAAAGATGCACATTCCCTATACGAACATTTTGAAGGCCCGCCTTTTGTGCAGCATCACGACAGCGAAGGGCATGAGACCTGGACGTAGTGGGAAGATCGTTGAGATAAAATTGCGGGTAAAATGCCAGCAGACTGTAAGGAATTTCCGGATGGAGCCTTGAAATAAATCCTGCGATTTCGGACACCTCGGGTTCATCCACGTATCCTGGAACCAGTAGCGTGCTGGCGATAAGCAACGGCGGTTTCGGTCTTTTTGTTATCCATCCGGCCAAAGTTCGGAAATTTTCCATGGTTTTTGTATTGGTTACCCCGCAAAGGGCGTAGTGAATGCCCGGATTCCAAGCCTTTAGGTCGAACTTGATGCATCCTCCCGATTTTAAAGACAGATCTGCCATCATTGTTAAAAAAGGCTCTTGCATGGCTCCGTTAGTTTCCCAGCATATTCGCAGGATACGGCCATGGGCGTTTTTAAGGGCTATTTGGGAAGTTTTTACGGCATGGAGGATCTGAGGCGTTGGATCACCACCAAAATAGCAGATGCAGTTGGTTTTTTTATCTACAGCCCCGGCGAGGTTTTTTGCGGAGATCTTTTTTGCAGAAAATGTGTGTTCCTTAAAATGGAAGTTTTGACAGTACAAGCAATTAAATGCACAGGCATGGTAGAATACAGCCAGATTTTTGTAGCCGTGCTCGGGTCCTTTTGAAACCGCATATTCGGGATATCCACAACCAGTGCCGGCGGGGCAGACAAAATCACCGACACAGTTTGTGGGAAGGGGATCGAAATAAAAATACAGATTTCCCTCGTGAGGCCTTCCGCCATGGATCTTCCCGTTTTTCACTTGCCGCACCCCGCAAAAACCGGTTCCATTTTCAGGAATCCGGCAGTTATGGACACACAAACCGCAGAGAATGCCATGCTCTGCTCGGGGAGGATCTTCCGGAAGGCCGTAGGTTCTTCGGCTGTGTCGGTGAACCGCCTTAATTTGAGGCCAGACAACATCAAAATGGGCTATGATACAGTCGGCACAAAAACCGATGGTGTTTGAAATCGTTCTCGCGCTTTTTTTACAAAAATTGCATGTGCCCATAATATTAAAATATAATTGATATCTGATGAGTTTTCAATTAACTTTTATGTTATGAAATAGTTGATTGTTTCAATGGGTTTATTCCTGGCAAGTCTTGAGTCTGTTTATTAATTAGGATTTTCGTTCAAGATCAAGGCATGCGAAAAAAATAACCACAGGCATATATTTGATATTCCGAGGATTATTTTTTGAGCATAACGCAGAGATTGT
>JASFHC010000072.1:0-9718 GCA_050123435.1 Desulfobacterales bacterium | reverse complement strand
AGCCACCCTTTGCTTGGTAAATAGTCGATACTGTCATTAAATCTCTCAAGATCTTCCAAGGTTTTGTATTTAATCAAGGCATACCGGGATTCAATATGCTGCCATGGAGTCGTTTTTGATGTTTCTCCCCATACTGTTTGGGTTGGAGAATATCGATATTGATATTTTGTCCGATATTCATGAGCTGGTGTGTTCGGTAGCGGTTTTTCATTTTTGGTTTCTTTTACGTCATAGCAATATCCGTATCCGACTCCTTGTTCCCATTCAAAACCGATCGGCCCTCTATTTGTTCTACATGCACCGAAAGAGAATAGAAATAAGGCTATCGCCAAAAGAAATATTATTTTTTTTAAAGCACTATAATTCATCTCTATCTGCCTTTTATTATTGATCCATATAGATTGTTCTGCAAAAACCAAACCAACACGATAGAATAGAAAATATGCTCATAAATTTAGATGGTTAAGCCGTTTATAGAAATTTTCTGATTAAAATAATGTGACAAAAATGGTCAAATTAAGTGACAAAAGAAGGTAGCGGAATTTGAGAGCGGGTGGATCAGGTATGAACTTCCATTTAAACTTGATCTATTCGGGGAGTAAACTCTTTGAAAAGGAAGCCATAGGAAAGAAGAGACCTGAAGAAATTACAAATTTACCCAAAGTTCAAGCATCCCTTTTCGCGCATTGGGATATTTTCGGCTTAAATCTACGATTTTAATATTTATATCTTCAAGATTCATATATGGGGTAATAAATTTGGATGAATACTTTTGTAAAAGGAGCGCGCCTGCTTTATCCTCTTTATGAAAGTAACGAATATCATTGTTTCTGTAATTAACCCTTTCTATCCCGAGCACACCAATGCCTTCATTTTTAAGCAAAATACCAATCTCTTCCATTAATTTTTTATTTTTTTCATTCGTATAATGCAGATACACAGTATACCTGCCGGATTGTATCCTATCTTGAAGCATGTTTAACTCAATTTTTTCGAAGTGAGGCAATGTTAATGGGTTATGATCGGTTTGTTTTTCTTCATTCAACATGTTTGCCGCATGGGTTAACTGGGCAACATTTGACTTTTTTTGTTGCAACTCGGATATCGTTTTATGGGATTTTTTCGGGCTCTGAACAACAGAATTTGCCTTTTTATTTTCATCTCCAATTTTTGGCGCGCCTATTGGTGTTGAATCAAGAACTTCAATGGATGTCGGCTTTTGAGTTTTGTCTCTTTTTGGAAGCCCTATAATATCTTTTTCTCCTTGATTAGACACATCATCATTTATAGGGGTAAGAGCAGATACCGGAAAAATCGTTTCTTGGAATTTTTGTGGATCCTGAACAACGGAATTTATCTTTTCATTTTTACGCCCAGTTTCCGGCACGTCCAGTGATGCTAATTTTGCGGGGTCAATTGAACCTTTCACAAATTTTAAATGATAATAAAAAAAGCTGAAAGCGATTAAAGCGAGCGCTAAAAGAAAAGCGGATTTCAATTTTCTTTTAGAGGGTTTTATCGCGGGCTCTTCTTCAATTTGATTTATTTTTCCTACAGATTCCGGTTCTAATTTAAAACAATCAATCCTTTCAGTGCGTATGCCGAGGCTGTCTGCGCATTCGTTTATAATGTTTGCACCTATTGTTTTTATACCTTTGGCATACCCCATCGATAATGCATGATCACAAATCATGTTTATCACTCCAGGATATCCCTTAGAAAAAGAGACTATTTTCTCAATGGCGCCAGCATTGAACATATTTTCTTCATGTCCCGCCATCTTGAGTCGATGAAAAATATATTCACCGACTTCCTTCTCCATCAAGGGATCAATCCGGCAACTAATTTTGATTCTCTGTCTAAAATCTTGATTTTCTTTCTCAGAGAGAATAGTGTTAAATTCATCCTGACCCACAAAGATTATTTTCAATTGTTTTGTATCATTCCTTCCGATATTTGATACAAATTGTATCTGGTCGAGAAGTTTTTGATCCAGTCTATGGGCTTCATCAATGATAAGTAATACATTTTTATTTTTTGAGTAACAATTGTTCAAAAAGCGACCGAATTGAATTATAAAATCAACCTTACTGCTAAATTTTATATTGAGATTAAATCTATCCGCCACCAAGTTGATAAAATCGAGTTCTTCCTGAATAGGAAACGTTATGTTGGCTACGATAGTCTCCTCGCCAAGATGTTCTAGCCAAGCATTAATCAGTGTGGTTTTTCCTGCACCAGCATCTCCTGTAAATAAAGTAAAGCCATTGTTCCCCGAAATACCTTTATTTAACGCTGAAAGGACATCCTTATGGTTTTCTCTAAGCCATAAATATTTCGGATCCGGGGTTTTCTGAAAAGGTTTTTCTTTTAACTTATCAAGGTACATTCAATTTCTCTTCTTTTCCATTATTCACTTTATACACACTTTTTTTTATATCATCATCGAATGATCATTATAAAATTGCTATGGATGCCCTGCGGGAAAGATGGGTGCGCCACCAAGAAAACCATCATTTAAATATTGCAAAAATCGTGCAAAAATTAACATCACCATCCATGAAAATGTAAAGATCTATAGATTCCAACTAGTTATCTTAAATACGCTGATTGCAAACCAAAACTTTTGATAATTTTTGTCAAAAAATGTGTTATTTTTTGACAGATTTTAAACTATAATGGAGTAATATTAGAAGAAAGAAAAAGCTGCAAAGCCGAAGGATATGACAGAAGAACCTGATAGGTCTGTAAAAGAATATTGGAAAAATATTCTGAAACACAATATGATTGGTGTCTGAGTTAGGATGTTGACGGTCTATACTAAACCCTTATCAATGTAAACGCTTGAAATTAAAATATAAAATACGGTCATAAAATACCTGACAGGAAGGTATATTCTGTAAAATCATATATTTCTCACCTAAACTGTATTTGTCGGATCGACCTTTTTAGCAAAAAAGACAAAAGGAATTGCAAACGGACCGAAAACAAAACCCATTATTGCCCAAAAGGTTTTATTTGAACCTCTTTCGGCCGCAATCAAATATAATAAAACTGCAAAACACATAGAAATTATTAATACAACCAAGTACCCCATAAAGAAAACGGCCTTGAAAAAGTCGTGTGACTGTCAAAAATTTGTCAAGATTTTTGTCAACCTACCGAGCAAAAAAACCAATCCGACTCCCCATAAATGAAAAAGGCAATTCATCAGAATCGCCCGTATTTATTTAGAAGGCTGGTCGGGGCGAGAGGATTTGAACCTCCGACTTCCTGCTCCCAAAGCAGGCGCGCTGCCAGGCTGCGCCACGCCCCGATGATGTGCGGTTTTTAGGTAGCATGCTTTCATTAAGCATGCAAGGATATAACGTCCACTACCGAACTTTTTCAAAAAAATCGTCGATGCCGTTTCGGATGCCTCGGGCAATATTAGATAACACGTTGATATCTTGCAATGATTTTTCTTCAGCCGGATTGGTGATATATCCAATTTCCAGGCAGACAGCGGGCATATCCGCCCCTTCCAGAACCTTAAGCGGCGCGCCCAGAATTTCACCTTTTTTGAATATTGTCTGTTCGTTGATCCGATTTAGCAAGGATTTGGCAAGGATTTTGCTTGTTATCTGATGTGCGTTTTGAATATCGGCCCATGGAGACCGGTTGTTCAGTCTTTTGAACGGCTTGGAAGGATCGATGTCCGATGTTAAAACCGGTTCTGCAATTTCTTTGAAAAAATATAAAGTGATTCCGATGACTTGATGAAGAAAGCTTCCACCGGCATGAATGCTGATGAAAAGGTCTGCCTTTGCATGGTTGGCCGTGGAGGTTCGGGAAGGGATGTCCAAAAAATAGTCATCAGTTCTTGTAAGAATTACTCGGTAAGTATTCCCGAATTCTGTGGCTACCATTCTGGCCAGATCCAGAGTTACATTTTTTTCAAATGTTCCTTCCGGTCCCAAGGCCCCGTTATCATGTCCGCCATGTCCCGGATCTAACACAATGGTTTTTTTTTGCTTTGCAAAGATCGGTTTCTTCGGGGTTGCTTGTATTGTCCCCGGACATATAAAAATGATTCCTAAAAAAATTAAAACGCAATGACGTTTTATAGAAAATGGATGATAAGATGCTAACATAGAAAACACTTTTGTTAGTTTACTTGACACGCATTGGGTTTGACATTATAATTTTAGCTTGTTTTTATTGAAATTTAATATATTTAAATATATTGTCAAGTTATAGTTTACCGTTCTATTCAACCCGTTCTTTTGGAAATGAAAAAACGGGTTAACGGCTAAGTTTAAGGCCCCAATAACAGACACCGTATTAAGTTGCGAGAGTGGCGGAACTGGTAGACGCACTGGACTTAGGATCCAGCTCTGGTAACAGAATGGGAGTTCAAGTCTCCCCTCTCGCACCAGTTTTTTAATTTTTGCTAACTTGATAGAAAGGATTTTTATGAAAGTCTCCGTTGAGAATGTGAGCAGCGTTAAAAAGATAATGAACGTGGAGATTCCTGAAGAAACAGTTGTTCGTGAACTGAACGATGCCTATAAAAGCCTTAAGAAAACCGCTAAAATAAAAGGGTTTCGCAAGGGAAAGGCACCTCGTTCGGTTTTGGAACGGTTGTTTAAAAAAGATGTTCATAATGATGTATCTTCCAAGATTATTCAGGATTCCTTCATAGAGGCGCTCAAGGAAGCCGATCTCAATATTGTGGCAAAGCCGGAAATTAATCCGCCCGGGCTCGAAGTAAAGGGGCCTTATACATATGCTGTCACGGTGGAGATAAAACCCAAAATCGAGGAAATCGATTTCAAAAACTTAACCCTGAAAAAAAATCTCTACCATGCTACGGATGAAGAAATAAATGCACAGCTTGAAATGCTCCAGAAAAATTTGGCAAAACAAAATTCCATCGCCCAAGATCGAGAGGTCCGGGAAAACGATTTTGTTCTTTTGGATTATGAAGGGTTTAAAGACGGCAAACCCTTTGCCGAAACCCAGAAAACCGAAAACCACACCATGAAAGTTGGCGAGGGGCATATTTCAAAGGAATTTGACGATCAGCTAATCGGGATGAAAATGGGGGATAATCGGGAAATAAAAATAAAATTTCCGGAAGATTATCATAACGCAACGCTGGCCGACCAGGAAATAACTTTTGAGGTAACCCTCCATGAAATCAGAGAAGAGGTGCTCCCGGAGATTGATGACGAGTTTGCTAAAAATTTTGGACAATATGAAACATTAGACAACCTCAAGGATGCCATAACCAAGAACTTGGAAGAGGGTTACGTCAAGAGGGCAGAGCAGGAGATAAATGAGCAGATTTTTAACAGCCTGATCTCAAAGACAGAATTTGAGTTGCCGGATTCAATGGTCGACTATGAACTGGAACAGATTATTGAAGAAGTTGAACGCACGTTGGCGTATCATAATAAGTCAATGGAGGATCAGGGGCTGACCAGAGAAATTCTTTTGGAACAACATCGTGAATTAGCGGAAAAGAAAGTAAGACGACACTTGATTTTAGACAAGATTGTCCAACAGGAAAACATGACCCTTTCGGATGAAGAATTAGAAAATGCTTTTAAAGAAATGGCCCAAGGATTTAAACAACCGGTTGAAGAAATAAAAAAATATTATAGTCAGAATCAGGACACCCTCGAAATATTTAAACAGACCCTACTTGAAAAACAGGCTATAGACCTTATTATTAAAAACAGCACCATAGAAGAGGTAGAACCCAGCTTAGAACAACCGTCTTAAATTTTAATCCGATAGGTTCAACGAACTAAACTGTTGGGAATAAAAAATACAAACTTATAAAGGAGACGATTTTGCCACTAATACCCATGGTCATAGAGCAGAGCAGCAGAGGTGAGCGCGCCTATGATATATATTCAAGGCTTCTCAAAGACAGAATCATTTTCCTTGGCTCGGCAATGAATGATGAGATTGCAAATCTTTTGATTGCGCAGCTTTTATTTCTCGAATCCGAAGATCCTGACAAGGATATCAATTTTTACATCAATTCCCCCGGTGGTTTGGTGACAGCCGGTTTGGCGGTGTATGATACCATGCAGTATATCAAACCGGATATTGCCACCGTATGTATCGGACAAGCAGCCAGTATGGGAGCGCTTTTACTGACTGCCGGCACAAAAGGTAAGCGCTATACCCTTCCAAACGCAAGGATTTTGATCCATCAGCCCATGGGAGGATTTCAGGGGCAAGCGTCAGATATAGAAATACAGGCCAAAGAGATCCTTCGTATGAAGGAAACTCTGAATAATATTCTAGTATTGCATACCGGAAAAAATTTAGAGCACATACAGTCCGACACGGATCGTGATTTCTTCATGACAGGCAAAGAGGCCAAAGATTACGGGATCGTCGACCATGTTATCGTTAATAGGGATGATCTTGATAAAATAGAAACGTCGGAGGATTAACATGTCGAAAAAAGGGGATATGAACGACAATCTCTTTTGTTCGTTTTGTGGAAAAAATCAGAAAGAGGTTCAGAAACTTATTGCCGGTCCCGCGGTTTATATTTGTGATGAATGCATACAGCTCTGCAGTGAAATCATTGAAGAGGAAAGAGAAAAAGATATAGACGGTATGGAGCAACTCCTTTTTCCAAAAGAGATAAAGACCATGCTCGACGATTATGTAATTGAGCAGGATGCGGCCAAAAAGATACTTGCTGTTGCTGTTTATAATCATTACAAGCGTCTTGATTCTTCAATCAGAACCAGTGAGGTTGAAATTCAGAAAAGTAATATCCTACTTATTGGACCCACCGGCTGTGGAAAGACATTGCTGGCCCAGACCCTTGCACGATTTCTAAATGTACCTTTTACCATTGCTGACGCTACCAGTCTGACCGAGGCAGGCTATGTGGGCGAGGATGTTGAAAATATCATCCTTTCCCTGCTTCAGAACGCGGATTACGATGTGGAAAAAGCCAGGCGGGGCATTGTTTACATCGATGAAATTGACAAAATTGCACGCAAATCCGATAATCCGTCCATTACCCGCGATGTTTCCGGAGAGGGAGTTCAGCAGGCATTATTGAAGATTATAGAAGGAACCACCGCCAGTGTGCCTCCCAAAGGCGGACGAAAACATCCGCAGCAGGATTTTGTCAAGGTTGACACCTCTAACATACTTTTTATTTGTGGTGGAACTTTTACAGGGCTCGAGCAAATCATTCAGCGGCGTTTGGGCTCTAAAATTATGGGATTTGGCGCCAAAATCGTAAAACAGGAAGAAAAAAACATCGGTGAAACCCTGCAGATGGTTCAACCCGAAGATCTGATAAAATACGGTTTGATTCCTGAATTCTTGGGTCGTCTGCCTGTTATTGCAACCCTTGGTGAATTGAATAATTCTGCTTTGATAAAAATACTCAAAGAACCAAAAAATGCGCTTATTAAACAGTTTTCAAAATTGATGGAGATGGAAGGCGTAAACTTAAGATTTACAGACAGCGCCCTTTCCGCCATTGCCCAAGAGGCATTGAAAAGAAAATCCGGTGCCAGAGGGCTTCGTGCCATTATAGAAAGCTGCATGATGGATATTATGTATGAAATTCCTTCTATGGAGAATGTAAAGGAATGTGTCATTGGAGAAGATACGGTGATCAATAAAGAAGATCCCATTCTCTTGTTTGAGCAGCCCAAAAAACAAGCACAAGACGGCTAAGTCTTTTCCAAGATGCCGTTTAAAAGATGTGCTCCTTTTATAAACGGGCATCAAAATTGTAATTATCCTTCATTATCCAGCATCCAGAGACCGATATCCAGTATCTGTCGCAACTACAACTTAAATTTGGACTGTTCAATTTTCGAAATCATTTTGTCGACCTTGCTTTAATAAGCGTTTAGAGGTATAATATATTACAATGATTAATTTGCCAAAAATTTTTAAGGATAATGATTCGGAATCGCCGGAATTACTGCTTCCGTTACTTCCGCTTAGAGATATAGTGGTCTTTCCACACATGGTTGCCCCCCTTTTTGTGGGACGTTCAAAATCTGTGAAAGCCCTTTCCGATGCGATGAACACCGATAAAAGAGTTTTTCTTTCCACTCAAAAAAAGGCAACTATTGATAAACCTACAGAAAAAGATATCCGCCAGGTAGGAACCATTGCAAAAATATTGCAACTTCTTCGGCTTCCGGACGGTACGGTAAAAGCTCTGATTGAGGGACAATCCAGGGCTTCTATTGTCCGTTTTATCAAGAATCCGGACTTTCTGCAGGTGGCGCTGAAACCGATCGGTGACACTGAGATTTTGCCTGCCGAGGGCGAGGCTCTGGTCAGGGCTATTCATGATAGTTTTGATGAATATGCTAAAGTAAATAAAAACATCTCAAAAGATCTTGTTAAAACGGTTTCTGCCATCTCAGATCCTTCAAAATTGGCGGATACGGTGGCGGCCCATTTTTCCTTTAAAATAGATGATAAACAGCGGCTGCTGGAAACGGTTGTAATGGAAGAGCGGCTTTCTCTTCTGTTAAGCTTGATTAAGATGGAGATCGATATCTTCAAAATGGATCAGAGGATCAAAGATCGTGTCAAGAAACAGATGGAGAAAACCCAGAAGAATTATTATTTGAATGAGCAGATGCGGGCAATCAAAAAGGAGATTGGAACTGAGGATGAAAATAGAAACGAGCTGAACGATCTTGAAAAACGAATCAAACGTAAACGCATGTCGAAGGAAGCCGCAGCCAAAGTCAGACAAGAATTCAAAAAGCTTAAAATGATGACCCCGATGTCCGCTGAGGCAACGGTGGTTCGAGGCTACATTGATTGGTTGATCAGTCTTCCCTGGTTTGAAAAGAGTAAAATCCGAAAAGATGTTGAAGAAGCAGATAAAATACTGGAAGAAGATCATTACGGGCTTGAAAAGCCGAAGGAGCGCATACTTGAATACCTTGCAGTCCAATCTTTGGTCAATAAAATCCGGGGACCCATACTGTGTTTTGTGGGGCCGCCCGGTGTAGGAAAAACGTCTTTGGCCAAATCTGTTGCCAGAGCCACGGGAAGAAAATTTGTCCGCCTTTCCCTGGGGGGCGTTCGGGATGAGGCTGAAATTCGGGGACATCGACGCACTTATATCGGCGCGATGCCAGGTAAAATCATTCAGTCTCTTAAAAAAGTTGGTGTTAATAATCCGGTTTTTTGCCTTGATGAAGTTGATAAAATGAGTATGGATTTTCGTGGCGATCCTTCGGCCGCTCTTTTAGAGGTCCTTGACCCGGAACAGAATTACAGTTTTAATGACCATTATCTTGATGTAGATTATGATCTTTCGGACATTCTTTTTATTACTACGGCCAATACGCTGCCTGAGATACCCCTGCCCTTACAGGACAGAATGGAAATTATTCGTTTGCCCGGCTATGCCGAATATGAAAAATATTATATCGCCAGAGACTTTCTTTTATCCAAACAGATCGAGATGAATGGACTTAAAGATAAGAATGTACATTTTTCTAAGGAAGCTGTCCTTACGATTATCCGGCGATATACACGAGAATCTGGGGTTAGAAACCTTGAGCGCGAAATTTCTTCAATATGCCGAAAAATCGCCCGTAAAGTGATAAAGGATAAAGAAAGCAGCGGTTTTAAGGTAACCGCAAAATCCGTGCAGAAATACTTGGGGCCGCCGCGCTTTAAAGAGCTTCAGATTGAGGAAGAGGAT
>JASFHC010000071.1:0-9733 GCA_050123435.1 Desulfobacterales bacterium | reverse complement strand
GACAGTATGGTTGCCACAAGCAGTTCAAAAGGGTTTCTGTAACGTAACCGGGTCTTGACATTCGGAAAGGCGGCTTTTAGTATTTTACGGATTATAGCAATCCGGTCTTTATTTTTTTTTTGCATCGTTTTTTTCATTATCGACTCTTTTTTTGTATTTATTTTTGAATTTTCGTATAGCATGAATTTATCTTCAAGAAAAGTGCACGCTTTAGGCCTTTGTTCCGGCGGTCTCGACAGTATCTTGTCAGCGCTGGTTTTGCGAAAGCAGGGAATAACCGTTGAATGGGTCGCTTTTGAAACACCGTTCTTTTCATCAGAAAAGGCTCGGCAGGCATCGACTCTAACCGGAATACGGTTATGGGTCAGGAATATCACCCCGGTTTATCTAAAGATGCTGAAAAATCCTCGTTGCGGTTATGGAAAATACATGAACCCTTGCATGGACTGTCATGCGTTAATGTTTAGACTGGCCGGTGCAATAATGAATGAAAATGAATTCGATTTTCTTTTTAGCGGCGAAGTTCTGGGCCAGCGCCCCATGTCCCAGAATAAGCAATCTCTTCGTTATGTTGCAAAACAGTCCGGGTTTGACGGCTACATACTACGTCCATTAAGTGCAAAAAAACTGCCCATAACCATACCTGAAGAAAAGGGACTGGTAAATAGGGAGCTCTTGTTGGACATTTCGGGGAGATCGCGAAAAATTCAGATGCAACTTGCCGATCAATTCGGAATTACGAACTATCCTTCTCCTGCGGGCGGCTGCTTGCTGACGGACAAAAGCTATTCGTCTCGGCTAAAGGACCTTTTTGATCACCAGGATTCCTATACTGAAGAAGAACTTCATCTTCTAAAGCATGGGCGACACCTTCGCCTGAGTAAAAACGCTAAAATAATCATTGGACGAACCCATAAGGATAATGAAAAAATAAAAAAATATTATAACTCGTCTGTAGATACCCTAATTAAAGTAAAACATTTTCCGGGTCCCACCGTTCTTATGCCCCATGGCGGCGTCAAAGAAATTATGATTCTGGCAGCCTCAATATGTGCTGGTTACAGCAAGGCCCCGTATTCCACATCTGTTCAAGTTGAGGCCGTAACCCCCAACGGAAATGAAATATTAAAAGTCATCGGCATCCCGCCGGCCGATATCAGGCATTTTTTAATATAACACCTGTTTCGGCTTCTGAAAATATGAGATAATTAATGAAAAATGAAGTATATGGAAGAATGTATGTTTGTTAATAATTTAAACATAACGTTGGATCTGGTTAAAATAGTTACAGAAACACCGGTTTCAAAAAAGCTTGTGTTTAGAAGCAGTTTCCGTTTTAAAGAATATTATTCAAATAAAAACAATCAGATATAGTTCTCCCATCGCCTGTTGATGAAAAAATGAAAAACCGGAATTATCAGGCTTGACGCAAGAAGGCTGACCCGTTAAATAAGCTGTAATTTTTTTTCGGCATTTAGCCGGTATTTTGATAATCTATACTGACACCCCTAAACCGGATGATTTAGTTATTTTTTCCCTAATTATTCCCTCTAAAAAGCAGATCACTCTGTTTGTTATAACTCAAGAATATAGACCATTATGAAGACAGTCTGGAATGAGGTTAAAACTTCAATAAAGTCACGGATTCCCGTTCACAGCTTCAGGATGTGGATTGAGCCGCTGAAACCGGCAAGGTGTGATGAAAAGGATTTTGTCCTTTTTTGCCCCAACTTTTTTTCCAAAAAGCGGGTTCTCGAAAATTATGTCGCTCTGATAGAGTCAGAAATAAAGAGAGTGTCGGGAAGAGCATGCAAGCTTTCTATCGAAATTTCCGGGAAAGACGCCTCGTCCAAACCGAAATCAGATGATAATCTTCAGCTACAGCTTCCCAATATCAATGTGCATCCTCACAACGGTCGTCTTTTGAAAAAGGATTTTACATTTGACCAGTTTGTGGTCGGAAGGAATAATGATTTTGCTTATTCAGCGTCCCTATCACTGGCTTCACGAAAGGATGCTTCCCGCAATTCTTTGTTTTTATTGTCAAAGACCGGGATGGGGAAAAGCCATCTTACCCAGGCCGTGGGACATTACATCTTGTCCGAATATCCCTCAAACCGTGTCTATTATATGACTGCAGAGGACTTTAGCAATGAGATGGTTTATGCTTATCAGCACGGTGCTATCAATGCGTTTAAGGAAAAATACAGAAATCAATGTGACGTAATGCTGCTTGAAGACGTTCATTATCTTAGGGGCAAGGAGCGTACCCAGATCGAGCTTGCATTAACCCTTGATACCTTGTTTGAAGCCGGTAAGAAAATAATCTTTTCGAGTTGTTATCTTCCGGCAGACATCCCGAAGCTCGATGATAAATTGAGATCCCGTCTCTCCAGCGGCCTCATTTCAAACATTGACCCCCCGGATTTCAGGACACGGGTCAGGATATTGCGTAAAAAAGCAACGCTTAACAAGTGTAAAATTCCCGAACCCGTTATCCATTATCTAGCCGGTGAACTTACAGAGGATGTAAGACAGCTTGAAAGCGGACTTATTGGCGTTACCGCCAAATCACTCCTTTTGGGAGAACCCATTGATCTTAAGCTTGCAGAAAGTGTCGCCAAGAATATCGCACGCCAACAGGAAAATATCACAATAGATGTTATCAAGAACATGGTTTGCAAACATTACCGCATTTCCTTAAGTGACATTGTGTCACGTTCACGCAAACGCTCATTTGTGCGACCGAGGCAGATCGCAATTTACTTGTCACGCAGATATACGGATACTTCCCTTCAGGCAATAGGAAGAAGCTTCAACAGATATCATGCCACAGCCCTTCATTCCATCAGTACCGTTGAAGGAGAATTAAAAGAAAATGGCCCTATGCAGAAGCAGGTAAAATTTCTTTGTCAAAAGATAGAAGCAGGAAAATTTTGATGTAAAGAAATTCTACAGGGATTTATCCCGGCTATCGTACAATGGTCCACATCACCCATCCGGCATCAAATTTGCTCTAAGTTGACCGCAGGCAGCGGAAATGTCCTGGCCTTTGCTGTGACGAATAATAGCCGTATAATTGTTTTTATTAAGGATTTCTTTGAAGTTAAGAATTGCAGATTCTTCAGGCCGGATAAATTCACTCCCTTCATACACATTAAAGGGGATAAGATTTATTTTTGCACGGATCGGTCTCAGCAACTTGACCAGACGTTTTGCATCTTTTGGAGAATCGTTTACCCCTTTTATGAGAACATATTCAAAAGTGATTCTACGTCGGGGCAGTAAAGGATATCCCGCACAGGCATCAAGCAGTTTTTCCAGAGGATATTTTCGGTTGATCGGCATCAGTATATTTCGGGTTTTGTTATCCGTAGCATTTAAGGATATAGCCAGATTAACCGTCGTATCACGGCCCAGGCGAGAAAGCTTTGGGACCAGACCCGCTGTAGATACGGTTAGCCTTCGGCTTGAAAATCCAAGCCCGTAATTGCTGTCGGTAAGGGTCGTGATGGCGCTGACCACATTGCTGTAATTTGCCAGTGGTTCACCCATTCCCATGAACACAATGTTGGTAATACGCTTTGAGCCGTTAAGACATTTTGAGACGTCGCGCACCTGGGCAATAATTTCGCCTCTTGTAAGATTTCGTACCAACCCACCCCTGGCGGTAAGACAAAATCTGCACCCCTGCGCGCAGCCCACTTGACTTGATATGCAAAGCGTATAATGATTTTTTTCAGGGATCAGTACACTTTCGACATATTTTCCGTCAATGAGTTTAAAAAGATATTTTTGGGAGCCGTCTTGTGATGTCTCGATTCGTTCCGTTTCAAGTCGGGCAATAGAAAAATGGCGCGAGAGGAGCTTTCTGATTGGTTTGCCCACATCGGTCATTATATCAAAAGTGTCTGCCTGGCGAAGGTAGATCCATTTCAGAATCTGAGCAGCACGATAAAATTCAAGCTCATTGCTTTGAAGCCATAACACAAGTTGGTCATTGGTAAGTTCTTTAATGTCAGTTTTTTTTAATCTTGACATAAAGTTATTTTACTATTAATTTTAGAAGTTTCAATAAAAACTTTATAGGTGTTTTTATGTTTGACAATCTCAGCGACCGACTCAATGCCGTATTTAAAAAGCTCAAGGGGCACGGCAAATTAACAGAAAAAAATATCGAGGAAGGATTGAAAGAAGTTAGGATGGCTCTCCTTGAAGCCGATGTCCATTACAAAGTTGTAAAAAAATTTATTGCTGATATCAAGGAACGGGCCCTGGGTCAGGAAGTTATGGAAAGCCTGACTCCCGGCCAGCAGGTTATAAAAATAGTCGATCAAGAACTCACGGAACTGATGGGGGGCCGTCTCGAGAATTTGAACCTTTCGGGACCTCATCCGACATCTATAATGCTGATAGGACTGCAAGGGTCCGGCAAAACCACAACCGCCGGCAAACTTGCCGTTCATTTGAGAAAACAGGGGAGAAAGCCCTATCTTGTTCCGGCGGATATTTATCGTCCTGCCGCTATTGACCAGCTAACCAAGCTGGGTGGCCAACTCGCCGTTCCGGTATTTCCGTCCAACCCGGAAAATGATCCGGTTAAGATTTGCCAAGAAGCAAGAATAACAGCGCATAAGGAACTGTGTGATACGCTGCTTATAGACACCGCAGGGCGTTTACATATAGACGAAGAATTAATGACCGAACTTTGCCGTATCAAAGATGAATTAAAGCCGTCTGATATTATTCTTGTAGCGGATGCCATGACCGGACAGGACGCTGTCAATATCGCCGAATCATTTAATAATGCCCTTGATATTGGCGGCGTTATTCTCACAAAAATGGACGGTGACGCCCGTGGGGGAGCAGCGTTATCCATAAAATCGGTAACAGATAAGCCCATAAAATTTATTGGTGTGGGTGAAAAACTGAGCGACCTGGAACCGTTTCATCCTGACAGGATGTCCTCAAGGATACTCGGAATGGGTGATGTCCTTACCATGATCGAAAAGGCACAGACAATTGTTGACGAAAAGAAAGCGGTTGAACTTGAAAAAAGGCTGAGAAAAAATGAATTTACTTTGGAAGACTTTCGTGATCAAATGGTTCAGATAAGGAAGATGGGTTCTATTTCTGAACTGATCAATATGATTCCCGGTGTGGGTAATATTAAACAGCTAAAAAATCTCGAGGTTGACGAAAATGAATTTATTAAGATAGAAGCGATCATAAATTCCATGACCCCCCAAGAACGACGTCAACACACGTTAATCAAAGGGAGTCGTCGCAAAAGGATTGCCAAAGGAAGCGGAACCAGTGTACAAGATATAAATAATTTGCTTAAAAATTATACTCAGGTTGTGAAAATGATGAAAAAAATCAACAAGGGTGGAATGCGAGGATTGGGACGGGGCATGCTGCCCTTTTGAAGGAGATCTAATATGTCAGTTAAAATCAGATTGGCCAGACACGGAGCAAAGAAAAAACCTTTTTATCGAATTGTCATTGCGGATAGTGAATCACCTCGAGACGGCAAATTCCTTGAAAATGTAGGAACATACAATCCTCTGGCAGATCCTGTGGAGGTGTCTTTGAAGCAAGAGCGGATTAAGCACTGGATCGGTCAAGGGGCTATCCCTACAGACACGGTGAAAAGTCTTTTGAAAAAACAAGGTTTTTTTGCTACTCTCACATAACGTCTTTACCTCTATTTCTCAACAGCCAACAAAGGAGATGGTACTATGAAAGAGCTGATCGACTACATTGCTAAGGCGCTGGTTGATAATCCGGATCAAGTTACGGTCTCTGAGGTAGAGGGTAACCGGACTTCGGTATTAGAGCTAAAAGTGGCTAAAGAGGATCTGGGAAAAGTTATCGGAAAGCAGGGCCGTACGGCAAGGGCCATGCGAACCATATTGAGTGCGGCTTCTGCTAAACTAAAAAAGCGTTCGGTTCTTGAGATTTTAGAATAGTATTGTGGAGAAAAATGGGTTTGTCCCTGTTGGAAAAATTGTTGGCGCCCATGGTGTAAAAGGAAACATTAAGGTCTATTCCTACGCTGAATCCTTGTCTGTTTTCAAGCCAGGCAGTTTGATCCTTCTAATCAACCCCAAAGGATTTGAAAAAATCTATAAAATAAAATGGGTTAAACCTCACGGCAAACTCGCCCTTTTAGCACTCAAAGGTATAGAAAACAGAAATTCCGTTGAACCCCTTATCGGTTCCGTATTTTTTATTGAACGGTCCCGCCTTCCTGAACCCGAAGAGGGATCATACTATTGGGTTGATATTATCGGAATTTCAGTTTTCACAACCGGTGATGAGTATCTGGGTGTCGTTGAATCGATAATTCCTACGGGAAGCAACGACGTCTTTGTTGTCAGAGATCCGAATGGAGTTCATGACCATGAAACACTGATCCCTGCACTTGGGTCGGTGATCTTGGAAATCAATCTTAAGCGTAAAACAATGCGAGTGGATTTACCGGAAGGATTATGAGGGAGTGCCGTATGAATTTCATAGTCCTGACCATTTTCCCGGAGATGTTTAATCCTTTTTGGGAGCATGGCATTATTAAACGGGCCATAGATCGAAACAAGATTTTGGCATCGGCCATGAATATCAGAGATTTTGCACAAGGAAGACACCGAACGACCGATGACAGGCCTTACGGCGGAGGGTGTGGCATGATTATGAAGCCTGAACCGCTGGCCGCCGCTATCCGGGCTGCCATAAAAAAAGTCCCTCTGGCAAAAAGAATTCTGTTGACGCCTCAGGGGCGGCGTTTTGATCAAGGCATGGCCCGGGAATTCGCATCATCGGATGGCATTATTTTCGTTTGCGGCCGTTATGAGGGCGTGGATGAGCGGATTTATCACAATTTTATCGATGATGAGGTTTCCATCGGTGATTATGTTCTGACCGGGGGTGAACTGGCAGCCATGGTTATCATCGATTCGGTAACCCGACTGGTTCCCGGTGTGCTCGGCGGCAAGGACTCTGCGGAAAAAGATTCGTTTTCAGGCAGTATTCTAAAATACGCGCAATATACGAGGCCCAGAACATTTGAAGGTGTTGATGTTCCAGAAGTTCTGTTGTCGGGCAATCATAAAGAGATTGAAAAAGCGAGGCTTGAATCATCGCTCATACGAACCTTTTTGAAAAAGCGAGATTTGCTTGAAAACAGATTCTTGAGCACAGAGGAGATAAAAATTCTGAAAAAATGGTGCCGCGATATTGAAAAAATCATATATGACCAATCTATACGTGGCCCTGACGCATTATCCGGTGATCAATAAGAACGGTGATATTATATCATCCGCCGTAACCAATCTCGACCTGCACGATATATCGAGGGCTGCAAAAACATACGGGGTACGATCCTTTTATGTAGCGACGCCTCTTGAGGATCAAAAAGAACTGGTTAAAAAAATTGTTTGGCACTGGGTAGAAGGTACAGGATCAACATATAATCCAAAGCGTCGCGAAGCCCTGGAGATGATTATAATAAAAAACTCGATAGATGATGTAAAATACCATATCCGTAAAATCCATGGAGATTCTCCGAAAACGGTGGTTACCAGCGCCCGTCACAACCCAGGCAACTTAAGCTTCAAGAAGTTTCGGAAAATGCTGAAAGATGGCAACCTTTACCTTTTGATATTTGGCACCGCCTGGGGATTGCCGGAAAATTTTATCGCAGAGGCAGATTACATACTGAACCCGGTTATTGGCAATACAGATTACAACCACCTTTCCGTACGGTCTGCCGTTGCCATTATTCTGGACAGGCTGTTTGGAAGAAACCAATAAAATCGTGAAGTCATTTTATACAACCTTCTGATTAAAGCGGAGCTTAAAAAAAAGAAAAACCCTATACAATCAAGTCGAAATACGGTATAGGCGCTTCTTTAAACTGTGTTGACATTTTTTTAGTTCCTTAATAGGTAAACTCATACAATTTGCTTTTGGCGTATTCAAGACAGGTGATTATTATGGAAACAATAAAACAGTTAGAAAGAGAGATGATGCGGCTGGATATTCCTTCTTTTGCCGCCGGCGATACCGTAAAAGTTAACGTAAAAATAAAGGAAGGCGAAAAAGAGCGTATTCAGGCGTTTCAGGGGGTAGTAATCAGCAAACGTGGAATTGGTACCGGGGCTACGTTTACCGTCAGAAAGGTTTCCTACGGCATTGGGGTTGAGCGAATTTTCCCGCTGCATTCCCCTGTCATCGACAAAATTGAAGTAATTACTCGCGGACGGGTGCGCCGTTCAAAAATTTATTACCTTCGCAAACTAAGGGGCAAGGCAGCAAGGATAAGGGAACGTCGCTTAACCTAGTGTCCTTCCAGAAACGGCAATTTTCGGCCCCCGGCGGCGTTCTCGCTCGGTTTCAATCCTCGAAATAGCGCGCTATGTCTGCGGTTGAAAACTCGCTCGGGCCTTGCCGGAAACCAAAATCTACCGTTTCTGAAGGACACTAACATAGGTCAGATTCAACGAAACCGGATAACTGACATCCTATTTTAAATGAGACCTTTGAAAAATGTCAATTTTTGTTTAAGTTCAAGAAAGGCGATAATTTTAACCACCCCAGTACGATCTGCCGGACCTACCCCGGTACCATCTGCCGGAGCTACGGGGCAGGCGCGGAAATTGAGCAAAAAGGGGCGTTCTGCAAAGGTATCAAAATGTGATTATATGGGAGCAGACCTTTGGTTATTCGAAAAAAAAGCCACTAAAAAAGGCTTTTTAAAAATTGCAGGCGTTGATGAGGCCGGACGGGGACCGCTGGCCGGCCCGGTTGTTTCTGCAGCCGTTTTACTCTCCCCTTCTTTTCAGGTCCCCGGCATATGCGACTCAAAGAAATTAACGCCAAAAAAACGCAATTATTTTTACGAAAAGATTTACGAGCTTGCCCTTTCTATCGGAATAGGAATCGTTGACCCACCGGAAATAGATCGTAGCAACATTCTTCAAGCATCTCTCATGTCTATGGCCATAGCGGCTGAAAATCTTGCTCCTCAACCGGATTGTCTGCTTATAGACGGTATCTTTACTGTTTCATCACCCCTGCCGCAGGAGCCGATACCCAAAGGTGACCGGTTAAGCATTTCCATTGCCGCTGCATCTATCGTTGCTAAGGTTACTAGAGATAGGCTCATGGAAAGCTACCATCAGTATTATCCTCAGTTCGGATTTTCCAAACACAAAGGATACCCAACCAAAGCCCACAAAGCTGCAATCAAAAAATACGGTTGCAGCCCCATCCACAGACGAAGCTTCAAAGGGGTTAGGGAACATCTGTGACCGGCAACTTATTATAATTTAAAACCACTTCAAAATTGTTTATATGCGAAATATTTCAGAGAAATGCCCATGGTTATTAATTTCACTTCCATTGGAACGGTACATACGACTGCCCGCAACCTACCACGACATTGGAGCGTCTCCGATGTAGAGGGCACGCTGGAAATCCTGCCTGAGTATACCGCAGGTCTTTCGGACATTAATTCCGGCCAGCGCATTGTGGTGCTGTTCCATTTTCACAAGAGTCCGCCTTTTATACCCGAATTGTTAAAGCAGACGCCGCCTCACCGGAATAAGGCTTTGGGCGTGTTCAGCATTTGCTCACCCCGACGGCCCAACGCTATCGGCCTCTCGGTACTGGAGGTAATATCAAAGGACGTCAACCGGATTCGAGTACGGGGTCTGGATATAATTGACGGTAC
>JASFHC010000070.1:0-9840 GCA_050123435.1 Desulfobacterales bacterium | reverse complement strand
CATAGAGCTACGCCGCTTAAGTTTAATGCCGATATGTCTTTGGCTTCGGATGTGCCTCCCATTTTGGAGCTTCCCATCCCGTTACTGTTTCAGTTACCTGAAACGCTAATTTTAAATGACCAAATTCTTCTGTCAGCAGCCAGTGCGGCGCGGATTCTGGGAACCTTAATGCTGATCCGGCCCCGGGATTATACAGAAGCGCTGCATCCGTATGTGGACAGCCTTATTCCGTGTTTCACCTCGGAGAGTTGTAAGGATTATAAAAGTCTTATCCTCAAAAGCCCTGCCGTGGAACTGGCGGACGCCCCTGATGTCGAAAAAACGATTTCTGAAATTCGTGAAATAAAACCGAATGGTTTTATTATCATTGGTATTCCGCTGGATGCAACGGCCGCTTCCCGCGCTCTGGAACTTTCCTTTGCCCAAGTGGACACCCTTCATTTTTATGCGAATGAACACGGCAAAGAACTGAATACGGAATATCCTGCATTTTTAAAGGAAATGATTCGGGAGATTCATCTAAAGCTAGTGGATCATTTCGTCAGGCAAAAAATCAATATAGTATTTTCCGGAGGCATCGCCATGGCCGAACATATGGCGAAATCGATTATTTGCGGCGCCGACGGTGTTATCGTTGATATCCCCCTGTTAATCGCCCTGGAGTGCCGACTATGCTACAACTGTCGAAACGGTCTGCCCTGTCCGGCAAAAATAGACCACCCCATCGATCCGGAATGGGGTAGCCAGAGAATCGTTAATCTCATTGGTGCCTGGCACAACCAGTTGATTGAGGTGATGGGCGCGATGGGAATCCGGGAAGTTAGAAGACTAAGGGGCGAAGTCGGACGCTCCATGTGGTTTGAGGATCTGGAAATGGAAAGTTTCGGTCCCATATTCGGTAAAAGAAAAATAGTAGGAATTTAATAACCTATGAGTAATAAAAAAAATAATTTTCAACTCCCAAAAATTGTCCAAACACCGGATCGGTTTCGCAATCCCATCGGCAAGTACACCATCCGGCGAAATGCCCGATGTATCTCATGCGGGTTGTGCGCAGACCTCTGCCCTTACGGCGTACATCCTCGATACGATGACTATTCTAAACCATTACGCCCTCTGGATTATAAATGTATCGGCTTTAAATGCAGAGAAAATGAATTTTTCTGCATAGACCGTTGCCCGGAACAGGCGCTGACACTTCGGCGCAATCCCATTTTGGATACTCTGGGCGATTACCGATGGACCGCGGAGATGCTTATCGGCCACTGGGAAATGGCGGAAACCGGAAATTTGCCTGTAGTTGACGTGGAGTACAGCCTCGGCAACTCCGGCGGCGGCTTTGATAAAATTCGCTTCAAAACACCGGAACCCAGCGATTACCTCGAGTTAAACGATGAGGATATGGATACCTCTATTAATCTGAACAAACGGTGTGACGGTCGGCCTGAAAAAATCATCTCCATCCCGTGTTATGGTGGCGGCATGTCATACGGCTCTACGGCGCTGTCCGTCATGGTCGGGAGGGCGCATGCCGCTACACGGCTCGACACGCTGACATGCACCGGAGAAGGAGGTTATCCTCAAGAACTACTCCCCTATGCCGAACATGTTATTACCCAGATCGCAACCGGTCTATTTGGTGTCAGAGAAGAAACCATCTTGTATTCACCCATGGTGGAGTTCAAGTATGCTCAAGGTGCAAAGCCCGGCCTGGGAGGACATCTTTTGGGAGATAAGGTGACTCCGGAGGTCGCAGCCATGAGGGAAACGGTGGCCGGAAATGCCTTGTTTTCACCGTTTCCGTTCCATAGCGTCTACTCGGTGGAGGATCATAAAAAACATGTGGACTGGGTAAAAGAAATTAATCCAAACGTACTTGTTTCCGTAAAAGTCTCCACGCCCACCGATGTAGACATGGTGGCCGTCGGCAGTTATTATGCAGGAGCACATATTGTCCATCTGGACGGCAGTTACGGGGGAACCGGCGCCGCTCCGGATATTGCCAAAAAAAATATTGCCATGCCCATCGAGTATGCCATTCCCAAAGTACATAAATTCTTGAAGGATGAAGGCGTCAGAGAAAAAGTTTGTTTAATTGCCAGCGGCGGCATTCGCAATGCAATGGATGTGGTCAAGGCTATCGCTCTGGGAGCCGACGGCGCAGTCATCGGGACGGCGGAACTGGTCGCCCTTGAATGCGTTCGTTGTGGGCACTGCGAAAGCGGTCGAGGGTGTGCCCGCGGCATTGCATCTACCGACCATGAACTGGGGGTTATGATTACCGAGGATTGGGCCACTCAACGAATTATCAATATGTATATGGCCTGGCGTAAGCAGTGGTGTGAAATTTTGAGGCAATATGGTTTAAAAAGCATCAAAGAACTTGTGGGCCGATCCGATCTGCTGATACATCTCGATTATTTAGATGAAGAAGAAAGATCAAAATATCAACCGGCTCCTCAGGTGGAGCTTATAATTTAGCCACCTACCAAATTCTCGATGTCCAATTGAAAACTACTTGAAAACTGGACATAGGACATTATCTGTTAAAAGGATAAATAATGTTTTACGGTTTTGATTCAACAATTAACCATATACTGAAATCTCGGGGCCGCCTGCCCAATGGAAATATGCCCCTTAAAAAGTCCGCTGAAGAAGGCGGATGCGGTGTCACCGGTTTTATTTCATCGGTTCCGGTGCGTGGCCGCCATATTTATGAGCCTTCGGTTCAGATGCATAATCGCGGCAACGGTAAGGGCGGCGGTATCGCTGCAGTGGGCCTGTCCGCTCAAGATCTGGGGGTAACCCAAGAAGTTTTGGACACCCATTATCTGCTTCAGGTGGCCCTGCTTGATCCAACATCCCGACCGAGCGTTGAAGAATCGGCTATTTCTCCATTTCTGGAAGTTCACAAAGCCGAACGTATCCCCACTCTTGACGATTACCGAGATATAGAAGGATTAGAAGTCAAACCTCCGGATGTGTGGCGTTATTTTGTCAGGGTCAAAAAAGATGTGCTGGATCGTTTTATCGAGGAGAATAAGTTTCAGGATTTCAAACCCGGCAAGGCTGAAGATGAATTTATCTACCAGAACTCTTTTCGTTTAAACCAGAAGTTTTACGCTTCCTTGGGTGAACAACAAGCCTTTGTCCTTTCCCACGGCCGTAATATCATGATCCTGAAAATCGTGGGTTATGCGGAACAGGCCACCCAATATTACTGTATGGAGGATTTCAAGGCCCACGGATGGATTGCACACCAGCGCTATCCCACAAAAGGAAGGGTCTGGCATCCAGGCGGCGCACATCCCTTTATCGGATTGGATGAAGCCCTGGTTCACAACGGTGACTTTGCCAACTATCATGCAGTCAGCGAATACTTGAAGCAGAATAACATCTTTCCGCAATTTTTAACAGATACCGAGGTTTCGGTTCTGCTGCTCGACCTTCTCAACCGAACCTTTGAATATCCGTTGGAATATATCATTGAGGCCATGGCGCCCACCTCAGAATATGATTTCGATTTGTTGCCACGGGAAAAACAACATATTTATAGATACTTACAAGCCGCTCATATTCATTCTTCGCCGGACGGTCCTTGGTTTTTTATCATTGCACGCAACAATCCTTATGAACATTATTTTCAGCTTCTCGGAATTACCGACACTTCCATGTTGCGTCCCCAGGTATTTGCTTTGCAGGAAGGAGAAGTTCAAATCGGCCTGGTATGCTCTGAAAAGCAAGCCATTGATGCCACGCTGGAGAATCTTGCAACAGAGGACAACCGTTTTTGCCCCATAGCGGACAAATACTGGAATGCCCGCGGAGGCAGTGCAACCGACGGCGGCGCTTTCATTTTCACTGTCAGAGACGCCGGCAAGGGAGACGGAACCAAAGAACTCGTGTGTACCAATAAATTCGGAGACGTTGTTAAAACACCTCAACATCAAAAACCGTATAAAATACCCCTTGAACTTACAACACCGGCAAATGCTCCCGAAATCGATCAGGCATTAACACAAGGCCTGTCCCTTGACGATATATCTGGTATTAAGGATTATTGCTGCCGGCAGATGGCCACCTGGAATTATGCCTCGATCAGACACTTTTGTGAAGAGATTAAAAAACAGGCAACCGGAAATGACACCGTCAAAACAAAAGTCATCGAGATTCTGACGCACCTTATGGACCGTCGTTTTCCAACCGGAGATAAGAAACGGAGTTCAATACTACAAATCATAAGACAAAGCCTGACGTCAATTTTTCAGGCTTCACCCAATCTGAATGAAAATACTACCAGTATGTATCGTTACATTGACTGGGCAATACGAGATTGTCTGCGTTCGCCTCAAGACAATGAAAAAGTTCTGGTGATTAATGCCCGGGAATTCCCGCCTGAAGGGGATGACTGTGATGCGCGTCTGATCTGCGCCGCCTATAAACTGGGATGGAAGACGTTCATCTGTTATGGGTACAGGGGACAGCGATTCTGTGGCTGCGGACTGACAACCGACTCCGATGACGTTCGGATAGATGTTTACGACAGTTCCGGCGACTACCTTGCGTCTGGCATCGACGGACTGGAAATATACGTCCACGGAAATGCTCAGGATCAACTGGGCCAGATTATGAAGCGCGGCAAACTGGTGATATACGGCGATGTGGGGCAAACGTTTATGTACGGCGCCAAAGGTGGAACCGTATTTGTACTGGGCAATGCCGCGGGCCGCCCTTTGATTAATGCAGTGGGACATCCCAGGGTTGTGATCAACGGCACCTGCCTCGATTATCTTGCGGAATCGTTCATGGCCGGCGATCCCCTCAACGGCGGCGGGTTTGTTGTGCTTAACGGCATCGAGTTCGACGACGAGGCCAACATTATCGATCAGAGCACGCCCTACCCCGGCTCAAATCTCTTCTCACTGGCTTCCGGCGGCGCCATCTATTTAAGGGATCCACACCATAAGGTCGTTGCGGACCAGTTGAACGGCGGCGAATTTGTGGACTTAAGTCCCGCAGACTGGGAGTTAATTCTCCCTTATTTAGAGGAAAACCAAAAGCTGTTCGGCATCTCCATAGAAAATGACTTGTTGACGGTTAACGGCGTAAAGAAGAAGTATACAGAAGTATTTCGCAAGGTACAGGCGGTTGCCCTGGATGTTCTGGCAAAGGAATCTGTTGGCGCCGAAGAATGGGGTGAAGACTGGCAGCAAGTTTAAAAACTATATAGTGAATTAAAATTTATAATTTTGTTTGCTGAACGGTTGCATGTTCGACATACCTGCCTTAACATATTTGCATGAAAGCACTTTTAGCCCTGGAAGATGGACGAACCTTTACCTGTAAAAGTTTTACCGGCCCCGGTGAAACTGGAGGTGAAGTGGTGTTCAATACCAGCATGACTGGATACCAGGAGATTCTTACCGATCCATCTTACAGCGGCCAGATGGTGACCATGACCTATCCTTTGATAGGCAACTACGGCGTCAATCCTGAAGATGTCGAGTCCGACCGAATTCAGTTGGCAGCCTTTCTGGTAAAGGAATACCAAAGTTTTCCCAGCAATTACAGATCGACTTCCTCCCTGGCCGATTATCTCAAAGCACAAGGAGTGCTCGGTATAGAACAGTTCGACACCCGCGCTCTGACAAGACATATTCGCAAGGCAGGAGCCATGCGGGCCTTCATTTCCACAGAGGATCTTGACCCGTCATCTTGTGTTAAACGTGCTCGGAAGATTCCGAGTATCAAGGGGCAGGATCTTACAAAAACAGTGACAACCCAAACGCCTTATTATTGGACGAACGGAAAGCCAATTCTCTGCGAACCGGCAACAACCGGCTTTAATAAAAAGATTTGGAAATGCAAAGGTGAAAAATTTTCTGTGGTGGCCTTTGACTTCGGGATAAAATATAATATGTTAAGATGTCTGGAGTCCCAGGGAATTGAAGTTGTGGTGGTACCTGCTTGGACGCAAGCCCATACGGTCAAAGCCATGGAACCTGACGGAATTCTTCTTTCAAACGGCCCCGGTGATCCAGAACCGGTAACCTACGCCATAGAAAGCATTCGGTCGCTTCTGGGGTATGTTCCCATGTTTGGCATCTGTCTGGGGCATCAGCTGTTAGGACTTGCCCTTGGGGGAAAGACTTTCAAATTGAAATTCGGCCACCGGGGCGCCAATCAGCCGGTAAAGAATCTGTTAACCGGGAAAATAGAAATCACATCTCAAAATCACGGATTCGCGGTGGACGCCCATAGCCTTGAGGGAAAAGATATTGAGATCACTCACATCAACTTGAATGACAATACGCTGGAAGGATTCAGACACAAAGAATTACCCATCATTACCGCCCAGCATCATCCGGAAGCATCACCCGGCCCTCATGATGCAAGATATCTCTTTGACGAATTTAAGAATATGATACAAAAAAACAATGCCTAAACGCACCGACATACATAAAATTCTTATCATCGGCGCCGGTCCGATAATCATCAGCCAGGCATGCGAGTTTGACTACTCAGGGACCCAGGCCTGCAAGGCGTTAAAAGAAGAGGGGTACAAAGTCGTCCTTGTCAACAGTAATCCCGCCACGATCATGACCGACCCTGAAACGGCCGATCAAACCTATATCGAACCGGTGGTGCCCCAGGCAGTTGCAAAAATCATCGAAAAAGAACGTCCCTGTGCTCTGCTTCCCACTTTAGGAGGCCAGACAGGCCTTAATACCGCCATAGGAGTTGCAGAAATGGGCGTACTAGATAAATTCGGAGTCGAAATGATCGGTGCGTCAATTCAATCAATCCAAAAGGCTGAAAGCAGGGAACTGTTCCGTAATGCCATGGAGAATATAGGACTTCGCATACCCAAAAGCGGTTTTGCAAGCAATTTGGAAGAAGTCGGGGCCGTTGCCGAACGGATCGGATTTCCGCTCATTGTCCGTCCCAGTTTTACTCTGGGCGGTACCGGCGGTGGGGCAGCCTTCAACCCCGAAGACCTGGAAAAAGTGGCAAAAGCAGGACTGGATGCAAGCCTTATCGGACAGGTAATGCTTGAAGAATCGGTTTTGGGCTGGAAGGAATATGAACTGGAGGTCATGCGGGACAGAAATGACAATGTCGTAATTGTATGTTCCATCGAAAACATGGATCCCATGGGCATACACACCGGTGACAGCATCACGGTTGCGCCGGCTCAGACCCTTTCAGACAAGGAATACCAAGCCATGCGGGATTCATCAATTGCGATCATGCGGGAGATCGGCGTTGACACCGGCGGTTCAAACGTCCAGTTCGCCGTCAACCCCGAAAACGGAGAATTGATCGTCATTGAGATGAATCCCAGGGTATCCCGCAGCTCGGCTCTGGCCTCCAAAGCCACCGGCTTTCCCATCGCCAAGATTGCAGCCAAGCTGGCCGTCGGATATACACTTGATGAAATCCCAAACGACATTACCGGGGAAACCTTCGCATCTTTCGAGCCGACCCTGGATTACTGCGTCGTAAAGATACCGCGCTGGAACTTTGAGAAATTTCCCGAAACACCGGACTATCTTACCACAGCCATGAAATCCGTGGGGGAAACCATGGCCATTGGCCGAACATTTAAAGAGGCGCTGCAAAAGGGTTTGAGGTCCCTTGAAATCGGCCGCTCCGGGCTGGGTGCCGATGGCAAGGACACTCCGGATCAAATGGATGATATAGCCGAAAAACTGTCATCATCCCAAATCGAACAGAAGCTGGCCACCCCAAATTCTCAGCGCATCTTTTACCTGCGCTATGCCCTATTAAAAGGAATGCCCATTCAATCCATTTATGAATTGACCGGTATTGATCCCTGGTTTTTATATCAGATAAAACAAATCGTGGATCTTGAGCAAAGCATCAAATCACTGGAAACACATTTACCGGAAGCGCTTTTAAACAAAGCGAAATCCTGGGGTTTTTCAGATGCACAGATCGCCTATTTAACAGATTCCACGGAAGACAAGATCAATCGGACACGCAAGGCTCTTGGTATACGTCCGGTTTACAAGCTTGTTGATACGTGTGCGGCCGAGTTCAAGGCGGCCACACCGTATTACTATTCCACCTACGAAACTGAAAATGAAGCTAGGGTTTCTGGCAAAAAAAAGGTGATGATCCTCGGCGGCGGGCCCAACCGAATCGGCCAAGGAATCGAGTTCGATTACTGCTGTGTTCATGCCTCATTTGCCCTTCGTGAAGAAGGGGTTGAAAGTATCATGGTCAACAGCAATCCCGAAACCGTGAGTACGGATTACGATACTTCAGACAAACTCTACTTCGAACCACTCACCAAAGAAGATGTACTTCATATTGTAGAAACTGAAAAACCCATGGGCGTCATTGTTCAATTTGGCGGCCAGACGCCTCTGAATCTTTCCGTACCGCTCCATGAAGCCGGGGTTCCAATTCTCGGTACCCAGCCGTCAAGTATAGACAGAGCTGAAGATCGGAAACTTTTTCAGGCCATGCTGAATAAGCTGGGTCTGATTCAGCCCGCAAACGGCACCGCTTCCTCCGTAGAAGAAGCCGTGGCCGTGGCCGAGAAAATCGGTTATCCGGTCATTGTCCGTCCTTCATATGTACTGGGCGGCAGGGCCATGAAAATCGTATACTTCTCTCAGGACCTGGAAAACTTTACCAGGATTGCAATCACTGAATCTTTGGGCCATCCGGTTCTGATAGACAAATTTTTAGATGATGCGATTGAAGTGGATGTGGATGCCATTTCAGACGGCAAGAGAACCGTGATTGGCGGAATAATGGAGCATATTGAAGAGGCGGGGATTCATTCCGGTGATTCGGCCTGTGTCCTGCCGCCCAAAAGCATTAAATATTCTGTCCTCAATGAGCTTATCAACGCCACCAAGGCAATGGCGTTGGAACTTGATGTTGTGGGTTTGATGAATGTACAGTTTGCAATTAAAAACGACCGGCTTTTTGTTCTGGAGGTAAATCCCAGAGCTTCTAGAACAATTCCGTTTGTCAGTAAGGCGACCGGCGTACCTCTGGCCAAACTCGCCACAAAGGTGATGCTCGGCCATACGCTGCTGGACCTCGGCCTTAGCAGTGAAATAATCCCGACCCATGTTTCCGTTAAAGAGTCTGTTATGCCGTTTGACCGTTTTCCCGATGTGGACACCCTTCTTGGACCGGAGATGAAATCAACCGGAGAAGTCATGGGAATCGATTCGGATTTCGGATCTGCATATGCCAAAGCACAATTCGGCGCCGGAAACCATCTTCCGGATAAGGGAACGGTTTTTATAAGTGTAAAAGACCGTGACAAGGAAGCAGCACTTGCGTTTGCATCTGAATTTCACAAAATGGGTTTTATGATCATGGCAACACTCGGGACCTCCTCGTTTTTAAAAAATCATGGCATATCCAATAAAATGATCAATAAAGTCTCAATGGGCCGCCCCCATGTGGTTGATGCCATCAAGAACAAAGAAATTCAGATGGTTATCAATACCGGCTCAGGAGGCGAAACCCGGCGGGACGGATACAACATAAGACGTGCGGCCATAAAATTCAATATCCCCTATGCCACAACAATCGCAGGTGCCATGGCCATGTGCAATGGTATCGCTGCGTTCAAGGAAAAAACTCTTTCGGTTAAAACTATCCAGGAGTATAATAATTAAATGGATTATTTTGAAAAGCCTCGTGAGTCCTGCGGAATTTTTGGCATTTATGGGCACCCTGAGGCCGCAAAACTGACCTATTTCGGCCTATATGCGCTTCAACACCGGGGACAGGAGAGTTGCGGAATCGCTGTGGTCCGCGACAATAACATTGTCGGTCATAACGGTA
>JASFHC010000069.1:0-10010 GCA_050123435.1 Desulfobacterales bacterium | reverse complement strand
CCTTCGTTTATTGCCATTGCAGCGTAATACCCCCAGATATGTCCCACCAGGGTGTTTAGAATAGGGGCAAAATGCTCACTGACAATCGGGACGTGAAAAACATCCGCTGCATAGGGCTCAAAACGGTTTTCACCCTCGTTGGCAATGACAACCACCGTCGCCTTGTGTGCCTGAAATATCGCCGTATCCTTTATAATATCTCCGATTACCGTTCCCCTTGCCCCGGCGGCGCAAACAAGGATCAGCGGTTCCGATGACAGGTCGATGTGTTTTTTATCCTCAACATAATCAGATGAAATCGTTTTGTAGCAAAGCTCACTCAGTTTGATCCTTATTTCATCTGCTGACGTCTTGTTAGGGCCGCTGCCTACGGCGGCCCAGTATGTCTTGGTTGTGGCAAGCCTTTTTGCAGAGTTTCCGATTTTGTTATGCATTGAAAGAATTTTTCTCATATGACCGGGCATTTCAAGAAGCTCTTTAATTTGTGCTTCAACAAAGGAATCACTCCTGCGACCTTGAAGTCTGGCAATCTTAAGAGCCAGAAGAGCACCTGCAACGATCTGGGAATAGAAGGCTTTTGTTGAAGCGACCGACATCTCGATATCCCTCCCGCTGCTGGTGTACATAACACCGTCAACCTTGAATGTAATGTCTGAATCCCTGCGGTTAACGATGGCCATGGTGTAGGCGCCTCGTTCTTTCACCATATCGATGGTACGATTTGTGTCTGTAGTCGTTCCGGACTGGCTAATGGCAATCACAAGGGAGTCTGACATCATTTTTTTATCGTCATCGTCATTGAGTTTAAACCCGCTGAGCTCCGATGCTTTGATTGCACTGATATAAAACAAGGGATTGTTCATATAGTAATTCAGAATGTCTGCACATGCATGCGCAGCAACACCGGCAGTGCCCTGCCCAACAAAAAAGATTCGTCGTATTTTTTTATCCAGCAGGGCCTTCTGCAACGTTCCAGGAAATGTCTTTTCATCCAGGGTGACGACGTACCGCCGGATCTTATCTTCTTTGATTTTCCAACGATTCTGAAGGGTCTTTTCCACAGAATGCGGAGATTCTGAAATTTCTTTCAAAAAGTAATGGGGAAAATCCTGGCGGTCGATGTCTCTTGAAGTAATTTCAGTGTGCTTTATATCATTCTCGCCCAGGTCAATCGGAGTATTGTCATAATAGGTTGCTGTAATGCCGTCCATGCCGCCGGCGGAATCCTGATTCAAGATGAAAATCTGTCCCTGGGTTATGCCGTCTCTGCCTTGTGCTTCCTTTTCACCGTCCATCTTGATAAAAAAGGGGGTTTCTTCAATCAGTCCGTATACCTCTGAAGTCGGCATATAGTAATCTTTGGCCATACCGATAAAAATGGCCTGACCGCTTCCTTTCTGAGCCAAAAAGATCTTGCCTGGAGCCAGATCGGTATGCATTGATATGGCATGTGACCCCTTGAAGTCATTTACTGCCAGGCGGAAGGCTTCTTGAACCTCCACACCCTGGTTAATATACTTTTCGATCTGAAGCGGTATGATCTTTGTATCTGTAGTGATATCCGGAGGTATAACACCGCCGCGCTGTTCATATTCATTTTTAAGTTCCATATAATTGTCGATATCTCCGTTCAGACAGGCGTGTATGATACCGCTTTTTGGAGTACTGATCCCTGAGGTGCTGTTGTCCACAGGATGACAGTTGGGTTCGCTGATAGCGCCCACCGATGCCCAGCGCGTGTGGGCGGAAATCGTATGGTATTTCGTATGGAATGAGACCAGTTTATGGAGAATCGTATCGTTTTTTATATGGTTGCGTAGGGACTGAATATTATCCCCGAGACTCCCGACTTCAGCGGCAACTTTATAGGTAAGGGCAATGGCCACACGTTTTTGACCGTTTTCATCTCCTGACTCATTTACTTTGATTCCCAGGTTAACCAGAACATCACGGGAAGACCGCTCTTTCAACTGATCATAAAGATTCTCTTTTTTTATTTTTTCTTCGAACCTGTCAAATTCAGAACCATCGAGAACAAACATCATGGATAATCCTGCAGAATCTCGACCTCTGACCTCAAGACGGTCAATACTGTTTAGGACGGCATTGATCTGTTTGAAAATGTTGAGTTCATAACTGGAGGGAATTTCATGGCCATTTCTTAATAAATCTTTTACCTTTTTGATATTACTGATAATTTCTGAAGTAAGGCACCAACCGGCGTCCTTGATACAATCGATACGTCGCGACAGAATATCCACATCATTAGATTGGAGGCTCCCCATATAGTTGTCCAGCAGTTTTTCCTCTTCATCAATGAACCGGAAAAGGCGATCGGCAAATCTTGAAAGTTCGTCCTGATGTTTCAAGTGAATGAAAAGATTGTAAAAAAGATCATTGCATTTTAAGTTTCGCACGTTTTGTAAAAAAGCCTCGATCTGCGTTTGCCCGCCCAGATAATGATCTTCAATATTCAAGTCATTTTGCCGGCAGTTTGCATAGCATAACTCTTTGATCTTTATGAGCATATTTTTCAAAGACTCAATGTCGATGGTTTGGTCTGCCTTATTCTTTTGCTTAAAGGCAACAATCCCCGTAAGTCCACAGCACAGGAGGTTATCCCGGCATGGAAAAAATACCATGGAACCATCCGGAAGGCCGGCTATATGTCTTCCAAAATATACGTCTGCTGAAAGACAGACCGAAAAAAGGCCAAACATCTGACGGATAACACTGAAGATTTCAATTAAACAATTCATTAATACTCCCAATACTGATCAATTCGTAACAATCCGAATTCTTAATGCTTTAGGTTTTTGACATCAGGTAGAGATTTTCTCAAAATAATTGAGAAAATATTTTTTCATTGCAATCCGTGCGTAATAACTTGCTCTGAGGCCGATATATTTTTCATGGGCAACAATAACTGATACGGCTATCTTTTTGGACCCGTCTTTTTCTTCGGCAAATCCCACAAACCAGTCATACCGGGCATCGTGAAATTTATTGTCAATGGAGCCTGTTTTGCCGCCGATATTGAGTTTTGAAAGGATGTTATCTTTCCGGTATCCCCTGAAAGCCTTTTTGCAAGTCCCCGAGCGAATCGTAGCCACCATAAGCTGATTAAGGATATTAGATGCCCTGGGGGTAATTGCCTGGTTAATCGTGACCAAGCGATTCCGGTAAATGATTTCTCCTTTTTCGCTAATGATCTGATCAACGATCGTAGGTTCCATGATACTTCCCTGGTTGATGATTGCCGAAGCCATCATTGCACCGTGAAGGGGAGATATTTTTGTTTTATTGTTGAATCCGCAGGCAACCTCGGCCCACTGGTAAGGTTCATCGGATATATTGACGAAACTCGGAGCAATCTCAATTTCAAAATCGATGTTTTTGTTGAAGTCAAAGGCCTCAGCATATTTTTCGAGAGTATTTTTTCCAAGGTAATTGACGCCAATTTTCCCAAACACAGGATTAACCGACTGTGCAAATGAGTCCCGAAATGTTATCCTGTTGGTATACCGGTTTATCCGGTCTTTAAGCTGGGACTTATACAGGGTATGTTTTTTACCATTATATGAAAGCTTAGAGCCCGGATGGAAACCACATTTCTCGACAACTGCGGATGCGGTAACGATCTTAAAGATACTGGCTGCAGGGAATCTGTTGTCCACGCACGGATTGTTGGACGGATCTTTCTTATCAAAACCGACCATAGATAAAACCTTGCCGGTTGCAGGATCCATACACACGATCCCAATATATCTTGATGTGTCTAAATCGAGCTTTTTTATCAGAAATTGCTGCAGTTCCATGTCAAGACTGGTGTCAATTCGAAATTTGCGGCCATTTGAAAAAAAGTCAAAACTCTCATTTTTAAGGTTTATAAATGATATGCTTTTAAGAAGATCCCGAACGTTGCTTTTATCGATTGACTTGCCATAATTGAGGCGGGCGTTGATGGTGTTATCACGGGATGAAAAAAAGAAATCTCCCAGCAAATGAGAAAATGATTTTCCGCCAAGATCGCCGAATATTCCGTAGGCCGAAACAAGTAACACAATAACTAGGGTGGATAATTTAATGGCTTTATTGATTAACTTTTTTTTGGCGGCGGCCCATTTTAAATTATTCTGGTATTCTCTCCATCCCGGTCTTTCAAGGGCTGTTTGCTTGGTGCTACGTCTTTGGGGAATCATTATTCCTTCGTTCCTATTGGACCGAAATTTCTAAGTTCATTTTAGCTTAGAGGTGTTCCTGGCTTTACCTTTTTATCCAGGGTTGCCAACGTACAACCGTTTTCATCAATAGCTGCCAACAGCATGCCCTGGGAAAGTATCCCCATCAATTTGGCAGGCTTGAGATTTGCAACCATAATTATCTGTTTGCCCACCAGATCTTCGGGAGTATAATCTGCAGAGATGCCGGCAATAATCGTTTTCCTTTCACCCAGGTCAACTTCAAGTTTAAGCAGCTTTTTCGCTCGGGGTATTTCCTCTGCATGGATCACAGTAGCCACCCTGATATCGATCTTGTTGAGTGTATCAAGTGTTATTTCGGGTTTGATTGCAAGCGGCTTAGAACTTCGATCCCTTCCTCCTGGCGGTGAAGTATCATTTTTTTTGAGATCTATCCTCGGGAAAAGTGTAATCGATTTCGGCAAGTCCGTTCCGGGAATCAGGGTCTTCCATTTTTTAAGAAACTTAAGATAATAGAATGGCTTTTGCGGGTCCAACCCCAGATGCTTTTGCATGGTCTCGGCCGTTTCCGGCATTATGGGGTAAATAAGTCCGGATATGATTCTAAGGCCTTCAAGAAGGTTATAAATTACCGTTTCAAGTTGCTTTCTGCTCGATTTCTTCTTTGCAAGTACCCAGGGGGTGGTAAGGTCAATATACTTGTTCATCTGGCTGATAAATTCCCAGGTGGCCATAAGCGCCTTGTGAAAGGCAAACGTTTCCATATTGTTTTCATATTTTTCAACGGCTTGTAATGCATCAGATGCCAGCCCGGGCCCAAATTCTTCTTCGATCTGGGTATCGACTTGAGGAACGACACCTGAGAAATATTTATGCACCATGGTGAGAACCCTGCTGAACAGGTTACCAAGATCATTTGCTAGATCAGAATTAATACGCTGTACAAATGCCGTTTCACTGAAGTTGGAGTCAAGCCCGAAAACCATATCTCGCATCAGAAAAAATCTGAAGGTATCGAGTCCGTAAATATTTTTTAATTCTAGCGGCTCTACAACATTCCCAAGGCTTTTTGACATTTTGCTTTGATCGACATTCCAATATCCGTGAACATGTAGTTGTTTATATATCGGAATGCCCGCCGCCTTTAACATGATCGGCCAGTAAATGCCATGGGGTTTTAAGATATCTTTGCCCACGATATGCTGTGCAACCGGCCAGAATGTTTTAAATAAATTGCCATTAGGATATCCCAAGGCTGAAATATAATTTAAAAGCGCATCGAACCATACATAGGTAACATAATTTTTATCAAAGGGCAGTGTGATTCCCCATTTGAGTCTTTTTTTGGGACGGGATATGCATAAATCTTCAAGGGGTTCCTTGAGAAAGGACAGAACTTCGTTTTTATAGCGTTCCGGAGTTATAAAATCGGGAGTGCTTTTAATATGATCAATCAACCAATCCTGATAACGGCTCATCTTGAAAAAATAGTTGGATTCTTCGATGCGTTCAGGTTCTGTTTCATGATCAGGACATTTGCCGTTAACCAGTTCACGTTCTGTATAAAACCGCTCGCACCCAAAACAGTAAAGGCCTTCATATTCACTGAAATAGATATCCCCTGCATCATAAATCCTTTGCATTATCTGTTCAACAATCGCAACATGGGATGCATCGGTTGTGCGGATAAAACAATCGTACTTGATATTAAGTTCCGGCCAGAGCGTCTTAAAAAGCCCGCTTATCTTATCCACATACTTTCTGGGGCTTAGATTCTCCTTTTTCGCAGCACGCACAATCTTGTCACCGTGTTCATCCGTCCCGGTAAGAAAGAACGTTTCTACTTGGCGCATAGAGTGAAACCTGCGGGCAATATCTGCAACAATGGTTGTATACGCATGGCCAAGATGAGGCCTGGCGTTAACGTAGTAGATCGGTGTTGTTATATAAAAGGGTTTGGACATTTTTTTTCCTATTTTTTCCCCCTTATGATTCTATCTAATCCAATTTCTATATCCAGACCATCATCTAATCGAATTGCTATGCGATTATATATTGTATTATGGCGGACTACCTTTCCGTTACCGTCTTTGGTTTTTACGGTTTCCCCGATTTTTGGAAATTGTGACTTAATTTTTTTGTACATTTCATGTTCAAAGGTAAGGCAGCACATGAGTCGGCCACACTGGCCGGAAATTTTTGTGGGGTTCAATGACAACCCTTGTTCTTTTGCCATGCGTATGGAGACCGGGCCAAATCTCTCAATAAATGCCGAACAGCATATTTCGCGTCCGCACCTTCCGATACCGCCACACATCTTAGCCTGGTTTCGTATTCCCACCTGTCTCATCTCTATTCTGACACCGTATTTTTTAACAAGCAGCTTGACAAGTTGTCGGAAATCAACACGGCCTTCTGATGTAAAAAAAAATGTCAATTTATTTGCGTCAAAGGAGCTTTCAACGGAAAAAAGGTTCATTTTAAGCCCAAGTTCATTGATGCATTTCAGACAATAAGAATGGGCCTGTTTTTCAGTATTAATATTCTTTTCTCTTTGATGAAAATCTTCTTGATTTGCAAGACGAAATACCATTTTTAAAGGTTTGCCTGATCCCCCAGCCGTGGACTCGTCATAGGGTGTAGGAAGAACCGCAACTGTTCCGAACGCAAGTCCTTGTTCGGTTTCCACAATCACATGATCCCCCCGATCAAGGACAAATGCACCGCTGTCAAAGTCGTAAATCTTTCCGGCAGGCTTAAATCTTATTCCAACTACTTTTTTCATATATCAATGTTCTTTAATAAATCAGATTCTGTATCATGTATAATGAGTCTTAAACTTTTGCAAGTCGCATTATGAGTACTTCCAACGTCAGACGCAAATTAGTGTTTGCCTGAATATTTTTCTGAGCCAATTCAACATCATCAATTTTTGAAATCAATGAAGTCACTTTCATCTTTTTGGAAGCTTGTTGAATTCTGTCCTTTAAGTCCCTGTTGATAATTTTTTCAGGATGATACTTACAAACAACAAGATCTCTGAACCAGAACTTAATCACTTCAAGAGATTCGGCAAGGATTTCTTTGCGTTTTGACAGTTTTTCTGCAAATGCCATGCGTAAACCCATGGACCTTGCCGGTAAAGATTCAACCTCATTTATCAGCCAGATTCTTCGGCTTATCCAATTTACCCTGTTGATGGAACTAACCATGGAAAGGGTTTTGGAGACACTCCCGTTTGCCAGAATCGCTATTATTTGTGCCTCATCCGGATTCGCGCTATACTTTTGTATCAGCAACGATTCAAGATTTTTTCTGGAAACAGGATAAAACCTGATATGCTGGCATCGAGACACAATTGTTGGGAGAAGGTCGGATGTCCGCAATGCGGTTAGTATCAAAATCGTTCGATCCGGAGGTTCCTCCAGCATCTTGAGGAGGGCATTCCCTGCTGAAGGATTCATGGTATGGGCATCGGAAATTATGACCACACGGAATCTTGCCTCGTAAGGTTTCATGGCAAGAGTATCGCAAAGCTCACGTATTTGACCAATCCTGATAAAAAGACCCGACGGGTTAAGCAAGATGATATCCGGGTGATTCCCCGATTCGATTTTCCGGCAGGAATTGCAGTGGCCACATGGTCTAATAGTCGTTATTTGATCAGATGGGATGTTACCGTCAGGTGGGATTTTCATCCTTTCTGAAAAATGCTCCGGTTCGACAGCCTTGCAGTTACACGCCATAGCCAAAGCCATGGCTACGGTCCGTTTGCCCACTCCTTCAATCCCAATAAAAAGAAGGGCGTGAGGTATGGTACCATTTTGAAGCAGAGTGGTTAATAGTCGTATCGGCTGTTCTTGGCCAAATATTGACTTAAATCCAAATGTCGATTTATAAACAGACACAAATTTAGCAATTTACCCGTTTTTTTAATTCTTTTCCAGCTTTAAAAAACGGCAGTTTCTTTGGTTTTATGATAACTTTTTCTCCGGTTTTAGGATTCCGACCGGTGTAGCTTTTGTGGTTTTTAATAAAAAAACTGCATAGACCACGAATTTCAATACGTTCTTCCCTTGCCATTGTGTCAGTCATACTGTCGAAAAATATCTGAACAACCGTCGCCGCTTCTAATTTGGAGATTTTTGCTTCTGTTTTCAAAGCCATAATAAGCTCTGATTTATTCATATATCCTCCTTCTTTAGATATGGTCAAGCAATTATGATAATATGTCAGGCAGTTTTTCAATATCTTCTTCACTCACGTCTACTCCGGCAAACTGCCCCAGTGCTTCGATATTAACGATGACACGCCCTTTTCCCCTGTACCTGGCAAAAGTTCCGATCACACCGGTAAAGGGGCCAAAAACCACTACCACCCGGTCTCCTTTTTTAAAACGGGTACCGGTTATAACCGTATTGTTCCCTCCGACCATGATCTCCAAAGATTTTATGGTATCTGATGGGACGGGAATCGGGCCGTCTTTGTTTCCTATTAAACGAACCGCACCGACGGTCTTTACAATTTCAAGATGTTCATAAGGGTTAAGATCGCTTTTTACAAACAGGTATCCGGGAAAAAGCGGTACTCTGATCATAGCCTTTCGATCACGGCGTTTACTTTTAACTTGAATCTTTGGAAGAAAAACTTCTATGGACTTTTTGATCAGGCCTTCATTTACTACGTTTTCGAACCTGCTTTTGGTATGCAGGACATACCAGGAATATGTTAGCTTTGATATGGTCATTTACCTATTCATATATTCTGTTCGGTTGAATATGTCCAGTGAGATTATTTGCAACCATCTTCTCTGAAGAGATTTTTTAACTCTCATTTGGTCGCTTGAATATAACCGTTGTGAATGTTCTGGCAACTAGTTATTTTCCGCTTCTATCGAATTAGGAGTTACATGTGTATCGTAATACTTTTTAGCCAGTGTCCATCCATAAACGGTAGGTTTTGGTTTCCGGCAAGGCCCGAGGGATTTTCAACTGCAGGCATAGCGGGCTATTTCGAGGATTGAAGACAGGCGAGAACGCCGCCGGGGGCCGAAAGATGCCATTTATGGATGGAAACTAGCTGATTTCTCCGATTCCATGAAGCTTAATCATAAATTGATACTTGTAATCATTCTCATCATTTATCAAATTAAAATCCAAGGACCAGCATTGCGATTCGTACAAAAAACCCAGGCCGTACTGTATCACTTGACCATTAAAAATATCCCGTTCATATTCAGAGTATGCCGAAAGCCTGTCTGATAGTTTTAAAAGAAGATTCGTAGTGATCGATTCGCTCTCATCCCGGGTGTATCGGTATTCCACAAACAGTTTGTCACCTCGGTTATCCCATACGTTTAACTCAATATTGTGGGATCGGAATCCGTTGTCGTAATGGGACCATTCGGCATCGGCATCTACTGAAAAATATCTGCCCGGAATCAGTTTAAGTTCAGCATAAATCGGGGAAAACGGCTCAGGATGATCGTCTTTTTCCTTATTAATATCGTAACTTTGTTCCAGCTTAAATCGGCAAATCCGGTTATACACGTAGCTGGGTGTATGATTCGTTTCATGACCGTTGGGTTTATCTGATATATGTGTCTCCTTTTTTTGTCTATTGTCTTTGGATTTTGATGTCAACGTGTTGGTAATGGAATAGGTAACCAAGTTTTGTTTTTCAATCCGATCTATGTCGTCAAACAATGAATATTCATTCTGCTGTTGTGTTACTATCCCGTCTGGGTCATCAAAAAACGGATATCTATCCTGGTCTTTTTCAGGGACATAATCCCAAATGATCTGTGGT
>JASFHC010000068.1:0-10026 GCA_050123435.1 Desulfobacterales bacterium | reverse complement strand
CGGTAAAAAGTCCGAGTATGAACGCCACTGAGCCAATATGTCGAAGTACTTTCATGGCTTCTCCTTTTTAACCTTTACAAATGAAGTCTCAGCATATCAGGGTTGAAGCATTTGGAAATTTCGAATGGTAAAAGCATATTTTGGTCAAAGTCGTTCGAAAAAAAGCTTTTACAATTTCTTGAAATTTCAAATACGTTTGTCCTTGACAAAACATAGTGGTGCTTAAATCCTGAGACTTTTGAAAAACGCCCCTTTTTGCTCAATTTCTGCGCCTGCCCCGTGGAATGCGCAGCCTATTCCTCTGGGGTCAGGCTCAAATTTTAATCCTCGAAATACTCAATGTATTCCTGCCTGCCCCGCAGGTCCGGCAGATCGTACTGGGGTGGTTAAAATTATCGCCTTTCTTGAACTTAAACAAAAATTGACATTTTTCAAAGTTCTCAAAATCCTGTCATTTTCAAATCACCACAATATAATGTGTTGATTTACGACTTGACACACAATATCTTTTGTTATAAATTTTTATTCCAATATCAAGTTCATATCTTTTACCTTTATGGCAAGGTACAAAGTGGTTGTAATGATGAACAACGACAATCCACCCCGCAACATCAAAGACAAAGAAGCACCTTTAGCAGATTCTTACCCGAAAAGTGAGCCAGTAACGCCGTCTGAGCCGAGCAAACCGGACCCATTTACCGACGATAAATCAATTAAAGCAGATACGCCGCGTCATAAAGGTGTCAGTGAAGGGCTTGATTCATTCGAGGCTACATATTCTCAGAAAAAGGGAAAACAACTAAAACCAGACTCAGAATTCGATGAGATCGAGGAAGAGGTTGGCACGACCGAAGCCGGGCGTCAAGCCAGTGCGGCCCTAATTGCTCTGGGCAGAGCGGCTCGCTCCTTTCTGCTTTACGAGCCGTATAATAAAGCGATTCGAGGGTTCCTGGAGGATATGCGCAAAAAGATGAACCTCTTCCTGGACGAATACGGCGAAATGGTGCTGGAAATCAGACCTTGGGAGATGGTGCTGGGATCGGAAGTTGTCTATATCAACCGAGATAGAGAGCGTTCTCTGTCGTTTCGCCTTTTTCGTGATGGTGTGCGCAAAGTAACCATTGCGCAGGACGTGGAATGGGAAGAGCTGACTAAGTTTCTGGGAATTATTTCTGTCCGTTACACTGGAATCCGGCAGCAGGAAGACGATATCGTCGTCCTGCTATGGAAGGCTGGCTTCCAGCACATCACTGTGGAATCAGTAGAAGGGTTCGTACCGGAGGACGACGACGTCGAAGTAGATGCGGCCGTCTTTGATGATGAGGAGACCACAGACTCCGCCCGGGCTATTCATTCGGCCGGACCTGAGGGCTTCGACGTACCATGGCCCGAATACAATAAGCGGACAGCTCTTAATTGGGCTGAAATAGATCCGGAACGACTGAAAAAGCTTGCCGAGGAGGACTCCAGCCTAGTACTACCGATTCAATGTGTTCGGGTACTGAAAGAGATACTGGAGACGGCAATAAGCCCCGTCGAGCCCATGAGCTTAGAAGAGGTCGTACCGATAGTTCATGAGATTCGGGACTTCCTGTTGTCCGAGGGATTGCTTTCCTCTCTACTTGAGGTGATGCGGCTAATCCGGAATCTGCCCTTTCATCAGAAGGATGAAGAGCACAAGGTAGAACTGCTTGAGGCTTTCTCTGATTCACGCGCACTGACGCGTGTTATCCGGTCTGTTTCTGCCGGGATGCAAGAGGTGCCGCCTGAGCTAATCGAGCTGGTGGAAATGATGCCTGGGGATCATGTTTCTTTATTGTTGGAGATTCTTAACAATGAACGGACTAAAACCGCCCGCTGGGTAACCCGCAACCTGTTGGTACGGGTGGGGAACGATCAACTCGACTACCTGGTCGATGCCGTCTACCAGGTAGAGGCTCCTGTGGCGGTCGACTTGCTCCAGGTGGTAGCAGATATCGACCTGGAAATGGGAGTTCGGGTTGCCTTGGTGATTGGGGCCCAGGCTGACACGGAGTTGCAGCTCGTAGCCCTGTCGATCATGGAGCGGGGGCCCTACTCAGAACGTGTTGGCCAAAAACTGATAGAAATGCTGGAAGCTGGCAGTTTTGGCGTTCGCATGCGCGCGCTTAAACTGTTGACAGCCCAAAAAGAAAGTTCGGCATTCAACGCTGTTACCCAAATACTAGAACGTAATGCTGACAAGAAGATTGATCGGCGAGAGGTAGAGGCTCTGGGCTTGGCCATGTTGGCCGCCCGGAAGGATCGTGCGTTTGACCAGTTCGCCCAATGGGTCCAGCCCAGGAAGTTCCTGCAACGAATGCTCCCCGGGAAGCAGAACCTCAAGTGGGCGGCGGTCACGGGCCTTTCCCAGATTCCTGGTGAGCAGGCCGAGGAATACATCCGGATGGTGGCAAAGACCGCCGCCGATGATCTCCACCATCACTGTATGCAGTCCTTGGTCCGCCATAGGCGCCTGGATGTGGAGGTCCTCGATGCATGACGAGATACATAGCGCACAGGTTCAAATAGGTACTACCATCTCACGTGCCCGTGCCGGAGAGGACAGAGAACTTTCGCAACAGGTGCGGCAGACCGGGGAGAAGTTTGCCAGGATTTTTTATGGTCTATTGCATATGACCCGTATTCATACGATTGACAATGTGGCTTTCAACCAGCCAGTCCAAGAATTTCACAGGGTTCTGGATCATTTGTGCAAATTGCTGGGAGCCGTGCATATCATCTGTGTTGAGGACCAGGTCTATGTCAATGATGTCCGCATCAGGTTCGAGGCGGCCTCAGATCACGTAGAGGGCCTAGGCGCCGAACTTCATCGGCACGGTGTCGGCGGAATATCGTTCAACGATATCATCACCAAAAAACAGGTCATGATTTTGATAGAATTGATTATGGGAGGGGCAGCCCAGAAAGCCTCACGCATTGTTCTCCAGAGGAAGTTAAATGAAAAAGGAATGAGTTCCGTGGAGCTGCAGGGGATCTTCCGCTTTCGTATAAAGGGAGAAAGTGTGCGTAGTATGGATCGGGAATTCCGGGAAGTCTACCAGCAGAGCGCGGAAGTCATAGCTGAAGCCTATCGCAACCTATCGGCAAACCGTCTCCCCAATCCGCTTCCCGTTCGGCGTCTAGTGAACGAATTGATCGACATTAGCCGTTCTTCGAGCATCGCTGATATGGCGTGGGATCACGACAAGCGGCTGCCTCATTACTCCCGTCACACGCTGATGGTCACCAACCTATCTTTGCTCATTGGGCTGGCGGCCGGCTTCTCCGATGCTACTCTTGGTGATTTGGGTGTGGCGGCTATGTTTCACGACGCGGGCAGATCGTTGAAGGAGGACGGGTATTGGGTGCCACACCACCGCCACGCCACGGCAGGTCTGCGTTCCTTGATGCGGCAACGAGGTTTTCACGAAGCCAAGGTGCGACGTCTGTTGGCTGTGGTTGAGCACCACCGTCCTTACGATAGTTCCCAGGGGCGCCCAAGCCTATTTGCCCGGATCATCCACATCGCTGACGACTATGACATCCTGACCCGCTTTCGTCCGGGCAAAGGGCCCGTTATGGTACAACCCGACGCCTTGGCACGCATGGCCGCAAACAGCGGTACCTCCTATGACCCGGATTTATTTCAAGTTTTTGTTAATAATATGGGAATATTCCCCCCCGGTTCAATATTGCGCTTAGAGTCGGGCCGCATAGTCGTTTCCGTTTCCGGAGCTAGAAGCAAAAAAACTTTCGCCACCCCCCTGTGCCGGTTGGTTCGTAACGCTGATGGGTCACAAGCCCAAAAACAGGAACTGGTTGACCTTGCCGCCGAGGACCATGTGGTTAAGATCCTGCGTCCTTCTACATAAACCTTAGGGTTTGCGAAGAAATTATTTTACATTTTCTTTGAGTCTAGACACTCACGCAGACGTAATCGAAACTTGTAAGGATAATGAATATTGAATGTTTGTTGCCGAAATGGTGGGTCCTTTTAAAAATGTTCATTTTTGCCCGCCCCGTTAACTTTATTTACAATAATCGCAAACATTAAAGTGCCGATCTGGACATATGATTTCGAGATATTTGCAAAACGTTCCTTTTTGCAAATATCTCAGTCGCTTTGGAGCTAAATGCCGTCTTGACAATACGATCTTCATTTGGTATTCAAATCTCGATTGTATGAAGTCGGTTGGTACTTGTTGCCGCATCAGTGGCAGCACAATATGTTGTTACTCATCCCCAACCGTCATACAACATTAATAACCTCGGTTTTTTTGCTTTAAAAAGGGATTTCTTATCCTTTTATATGAACCCCATGCACAATTGGCAATTTTCGATTCACACGCCTTCTAAAAAACGAATTTGTATCAACATCGTTATCTTGATACGTTAAGAGGCTATATGAAAAAGAAATATGTTATTATAGCTGTCATTTCACTCGTAATCCTAGTGAGCTTTTATGGCTATAGACACTTTAAGAAAAAAGACGAGTTAAAAAAACATCAAGAGAAAACGAGCTCCATGACTTTTCAAATCGCAAAGAACACCCCTACTGGAGGAATGACGGAGATAGGGATGGCGTTGAATAGATATGCCGCTGACAACAAGGCATATCCCACATCACTTCAACAGCTCTATCCTAAATATATATACAGCAAGGCACTTCTTGATGAGGTTGACTGGGATTACAAGCCGAAAACTGATGATTTTTATCTGAGTAAAACGGTAACCTATCAAAACAAACGTCTCGCTACCTCTATTGACAAAACCTTGAGATCAAGTTTTGAAAAAACCATAATGATTTCCAGTGCTGCTGATGTTTCCAAAAAAGTAAAGGAGGCTACAAAGAAAGATGCTCCAACAAAATCTTTGAGTAAAGATGTTGATTGGCATAAAAGGGCAATCGCTTTATGGAAAAACACAAAGTACACGGACCCCAAGAAAGCTCTGGGGTATTTGAATCAAGCGATTTTTATCAACCAGGAAAATGCTGAAGCCTACAATGATCGTGGAATTGCCAAAATGAATTTGGGTCAACATGAGCAAGCGATCAATGATTATAATCAGTCAATAAAATTAGATCCGAATTATGCCAAGGCTTACAATAACCGTGGGATTGCTAAAACGAATTTGGGTCAACATGAGCAAGCGATCAATGATTATAATCAGTCAATAAAATTAGATCCGAATTATGCCAAGGCCTACAATAACCGTGGAATTGCTAAAATGAATTTGGGTCAATATCAGCAGGCAATTAATGATTATAAACAAGCTGTCCGCTTGAAACCGAAATTTGCGGGAGCATTCTTCAATCAGGGCCTTGCCAACTATGAATTAAACAAGATTGACAGTATGTGTAATAATTTTAAAAAAGCATGTGAGTTGGGAAATTGTGAAGGATCGAAATGGGCTAATAAAAAGGGGCTCTGTAAATGATTAAACCAAATAGAACTAAGAAAGTATTTTCCCGGATTTATGTGGGTGGTAGATGACAAAAAAGGTGAGTCACATCCACGGGAGGTTTAGATGATCAGAAATAATGGGGGGATAGTTGGAAGACTGTATGAATGCTGTGGTTTTACGCTGATAGAACTCGTGGTAGTGATTGGGGTGGTAAGCACCCTAACTGCAATTGCGGTTCCCACATACCTTGATTACAAAGCCAGAGTACATGATCTCTCTGCGAAGGTAGACAATAATAATTTATTAAAGATTGCCAATCAAGTTATACTTGATTATAATCAAATTTACTTTTATCATAATTTTGATGACGAGAGCGAGATAGGGGAAAAATGGTATTATTATAGTCAGTATTTCCCCAAGATTTACACTCTATCCCCTCTAGTGAAAGCACAAGTACGGATTGCTCATTATCAGTATCCCCTCGGCACTGGCACTAGGTATTCTTACATCGATATCATAACCTATAGTGAAAAAGGCACTGCCGATCCCTTTGGATATAATGGAAAAAAGTACTTTAGAGTTTATCGGAACCTCATAACGGGGCTGATATATCAAAATTATTGAAGTCACAAAGCACTGGTTTTTTGGCACATGTAATATTGTATTTTTCAATCTTCAGGATATCTAATCGGTATTTTATCTCTGGCATTTTCTGCGATCTATTGAGATTACCTCATAAAATTTTGCTTTTCAAACTCTAATATTTTCTTACCAAAATAATCTCAATTTTTTTTTGATTATTTGGATACCTAACGGAATTTAACAATCCATGTATCTTTTACCAAATTTATTAAGTTGCAATGGGTTAAAGGTATGATTTTCTATTCGAGATCTCTAATGCTTTAGCATTAGATGAAGAGAGGGGGGGGGAATAAAACTTGAGGGCTTCCCTAAATGCCGTTGTTAGACTCGGTGTACATCATATTTTTGAATATGTATGCAGATGACCGAAGAATAAGATGCACGCACATCCGAGAAGCCGTTAATTTACTGTTATCTCGTGTTCATTTTTGCCTGTAAAGACAAGGTTGTTGAATTTCCTGTTAACCATGCCAAGTTTTTTTTTCAACACATCTCTGCCGAATTCATGGATGATATTTAGATCATCAGTGTCAATAAAGATTTGATAAAAACCAATGCCGCGATCTATTAAGGCGTTAAACAATTCATGTGCAGAATTTCCGTCAAAATCACCAAACAATTTCAGGTGAAGGCCATCTTTAGTTTCATGAAATAGAATTCGGAAATTTGACGCCATTTGTAATGCTCCTTGTTTGTGATCTGCATAGTGCCCATCCATAAATGATCTTTTTGCCTAATCTCTGCGTTAAGCTCAAAAAATAATCCTCTGAATATTATACATATGCCTTCGGTTATTTTTTTCGCATGCCTTGATCTTAAACAAAAATCTTCATTTTTGGATGGGCACTAAAGAATGTTTTATATCACTGCAAAAAGCATGCAAAATCATTGGTTTTTTTTATTCATTAAATATCAATTGGTTAGATTAATTAAAAGAAAAATGTTGCCGAATATTGTGAAATTAACTCCATAGTATTATTACAAGTTTTACATATTGAAACGTTTCGGAAATTTTACAATTTTTGGAAATCACAAATCTTTTAATAATAACCCGTTTATCGACAAAATGTAAAAATGGAATGTTGGAATATTGGGAATAAGGGCGGAATGAACCCATGATTCCAATTGGTGCAAAGCCCCTATGTCCAAGTTTGAATCTTAGAAAGGAAGTTTTTATTCACAAAACCCGTTACTTTTTCTGCAACGTCTTAGAATCAGTCTCGACACAGATAGAATTGGAATTTATAAAAAATGTACAAAAAATTATACATGATTTAATCAAGGATTTTCAACCCGGCTTTTTGAAAAATAGGACTCAGGTAATAGAGGCTTTCCCGGCCGGCCGATTCCGGGGTATCCACGTACGGATAGAGCTCCAGGCTGATGTCACCCCGATAATTCAACCGGACCATGGTGTTGAAGATATCCAGAAACTGAATAACACCATGCCCGGCAATCAGGTGATGGTGAACCCTGGTGGCGGCAATGTCCTCTAAATGAACGTGTCCTACCCATTCAAACAGTTCCTCGAATGCCGCCGATGGATCTTCACCTGCGCAAAAAAAATGGCCGATATCGAAATTCAATCCCACGGCGGCGGATTTTACGTCCCTGATAAAGGATTTGAACTCCGCGGTATTTTCTATAAATAGCTCCGGTTCCGGCTCCACCAGGATTTTTACTCCCAGTTGTTCCGCCAGAGGAATGACCTGTTCCATGCCCTGATGAAACAAAGACATGGCTTCCTTTCGTGACATAGTGTTCAACGGCCCTCCGGGGGGAACGGAAATATTTTTACACCCCAGTATGTCCGCCACTTTCAAACACTCGTTGGTATGCCGGATGCGGAGATTTCGTCTTTCTTTTTTGGGTTCGATCCAGGACGGGAGATACGTGTCTCCGATAGCAAAAAGGGTAAAGCTGTTTATGTTGGTGACGTTTAGGTTACATTTTTTGAGTGTTTCTTTGACCCCGACCAGACCCTCGGCTGTAAAGTCGGGCGGATAAAGGTGGGGTCTGTCCCCCATGATTTCAACACCCCGAAAGCCCAATCTCGAAATTTTCTCTAAAGATTCAAGAAGCGAAAACTTAACAAATGCGTTGGTGCTGTAGCCGAAAACCATACTTTCTTCCTTAAAAGCTTTTTATCAATTTACCCGTGCGCATTTAGGGAATCACATTCTTTTTCCAGCTCCCGAAGCCGATGGACCTGATCCTGAAAGTTCAGCGGCGGGTTTTCTCCCAGGGGTTTTTTAAAATAAAACCCAAGTTCCGGAATCAGTCCGGAGCGACCCGTCAATTTCAAAACGGCCATCCAGCGTGAAAGATCCAGAATCAACGGTGCGGCCAGGATCGAGTCCCGGCCCTGAAGGTTCAGACGGATACTCATGGGCAGACCAAACATGCCTTGAAAATCGATGACGTCCCAGGCTTCTTTGGCATCACCTCGGGGAGGGTAGTAATCGATATGAACTTTGTGACAAGGTTCTCCGTATTTCTGTCCCACAGGGTAACCCAGAATATCATCCAGAAGTTGAGTTTTATTGGCCACTTTGTCTGCAGCCCGTTCAGGGTCCATGAGGTTTTTCCCGTCGGCGTTTCCCAGGATATTCAGACTGTACCATCCATCTACATGAAGACATCGGGCATTCAGAGCCGAAGCCAGTACTACTTTGAAATAGGTCTGACCGGTTTTACCGTCACGTCCGCATATGGGAACATGGTGTTTAATGGCTTGTTGAACAATAACGGGAAATTCCAGATGGTTTGGCGAGAAATTTACTACCGGGATTCCGGACAGGATCGATGCTAGGGCATAGGCCAAATCCGGGAAGTCCACAGGATCAACGTTGGAATAGAGCTGCGATAGGCTCATAAAATTTTCGAGACCTACGTGAACGCCGGCCGGCAGAAGGTTGATCAAAACCGGCAACGAATTGGAATGCTGTTTTTTGATGTTCTGAATGTCCTTCATCAGGTGTTGGACCTGTGTTTCGAGATTCAAATCCAGAGGAGGGGCCTGGAATATGAAGATTTTATCGAGATCCGATTGATATGGTTTCCAGAGATTTTCAGGCACCACTCCGTAAGTTTTAACACAATCGCTAAGTTTTGCCGGTTGCGTGTCCCAACCTGCCATGTGTACGGCATTGGGCGGTCCCAGGTAGGGAAAACGTTTTCGGGTGGTCAGACAGGGTAAAAGGGTATCTGGGTCTTTTTGTAATTTGGCTATAGCAACGGCTACGGTGGAAGCTACCGCTCCTTTGGCGCCCGCGAATATTAAGAGTAGTGATCGAGATTTCAAATGATCAGAATATGTCATAAGCAATGACCTTGCTTTTCTGTGAAGATCCGATGCTTATTTTTTACAATGCTATTTTCAATACATCCATCATTTTGTCGACAAAACGAAAATCGATCTCTTTTTTAACTTTCTCGGAAATGTCTTCTACATCTTTTTCGTTCTGTTTTGGCAGAATCAGGGTTTTAATTCCTGCATGATGGGCACCCAGAACTTTTTCCTTTATTCCGCCAACCGGTAGTACCTGGCCCCTCAGAGTTATTTCACCGGTCATGGCAAGATCCTTTCGGATGGTTTTTTTGGTTAACAGAGATACCAGAGCGGTGAGCATGGTAACGCCGGCGGAAGGCCCATCCTTGGGTATGGCGCCTGCAGGGATATGCAGGTGAATATCACTAGTTTCAAAAAAATCTTCATCAATTTTGAAAGATGCCGCATTTGTCCGAATAAAGCTTAACGCTGCGGTTGCAGATTCCTTCATCACATCCCCGAGCTGGCCGGTTAAGGTCAGTCCTTTTTTCCCTTTCATAGCGGTGGCTTCAATAAAAAGAAGCTCTCCTCCGGTGGGTGTCCAGGCAAGCCCCAAAGCAATGCCCGGTGTTGAGATCCTCGATTTCACGTCGGAAATTATACGAATGGGGCCGAGATACTTGGGG
>JASFHC010000067.1:0-10049 GCA_050123435.1 Desulfobacterales bacterium | reverse complement strand
GAAAGGGCACGTTATTTTCAGCCATGCAGGCAACCATGCAACTGCCGCAACCAGTACATTTATCCAGGTCTATAACCATTCCATACTTTTTGGCTTTCTTGTGTTTCATCAGAACCTCTTTGGATTGACAATTATTGATAACATGACGAACCAAAACATTTTCAATAGTCAATCTTCAATAGTCAATATAATCAGGCTTTGGCCAGTTTGGCCCTGATTCCCCAGGCAGTATCCAGACCCGAAACAGAATCTTCAACCGGACCGATAAGTTCATTAAAATTTATTCCCTTCCCTGCCAGATAATCGTCGAATGCCGTATGACCCAGTCCTCTGGGTAGCGCGACAATACCGGGCATGATACCGTCAAAAAGATGTACCTTGACTCGTGCCTTGCCCACAGGCGTGCTGACTATGGCAAGCTGGCCCTCGCGCAGGCCATGCTTTCCGGCTGTTTTCGGATTAAGCTCAATAAAAACATCCGTGCCTTTGAGAACCGTATCCTCAACCGTTTTCATAACAAACGGCGGATCACCGACGGCACCGTTGGCCAATCTAATGGAATCATAAGGCATAAGTAAAAGAGGATAGTCCGTTTTGTCGCCTTCAATGCGGACCGGTTTAAATGCATTTATGAATCCGGTTTCTTTGGGAGCAAACTCGAATTTCCCGGAAACCGTATCAAACGATTCTTCATGGGTTTGAACAAAAAAATCAGAATAAGACCAGAATCCTTTTTCCACCATGACTTTCCATTTATACCCCAGAGTCTCCTTAAGACACTCATCATAGCTGTTCCATGAAAAAGCGTCCGCTATATTTCCTCCCATGGCTTTTGCTAACAGAATGACGACATCTCCGGTATGTTTGGTATTATACAGGGGATCAACCACCGGCCGGGAGAGGCCGATAACAGGCTTGGGCATTCCAGCTGGCGTGGGTATATCTTCGTAGCGTTCAAGATAGGCATGGTTCGGAAGGATCAGATCAGCGTTTTGAGCCGTTTCATCCATATAAGAAGAGAAACTGACCACAAACGGTACCTTGTCAAAGGCTTTTTGCACGGATTTGCTGTCGGACATTGTATATAACGGGTTCGCACCGGCGACAAAAAGTGCTTTCAGAGGATATGTTTCTCCTGAGTGGAGGGTTTGTGGGAGACGATGCAACAGGTATCGGGAAAATGGATACTTTTCACTCCCGGCGCCATCCAATCGATCTTTTTGCATCCCGACTGCTGCCGTATTATCCATTTCTACTTCAGGCCAGTTGATATAATCAGGTTCCGCAACAGCAAAAATCCCTCCCTTTTTGTTGATATTCCCGACAAGAGCATTTAAAGCGTGTACCGCTATACATTCGTTAAGACTGCCCGGTGTGGTTCCCTGACCCCGGCCGCAAATTGCCAAAGGCTTGGATGCACGGGCGAAGCTTCGGGCAAGAGCGATGATTGTTGTACTGTCGATTCCCGTAGTTGTTGCAATAGTATCCGGACTGTAATTATCCAGCACAAAACGCTTCCAATCCTCAAATCCCTCGGAATAATAATTTATAAACTCGGTATCATACAATAATTCTTTAATAATTACATGGGCAATTCCCAGGGCGAGCGCCGCTTCGGTTCCCGGATTAATGGGGATCCATTTATCTGACTTGGCTGCGGTGTTGGACAGACGGGGTTCGATCTGAATTACTTTGCCGCCGGTACTACACCAGGTGCTGTTGGCCCGGAACATCCGCACCGGTGATCCCCATCCATCGAGTATCCCGCTTCCAAAGCTTAAAATAAAGTTAGCGTTTTCAAAATCGAACCCGGGCAACGCCTGAACACCCTGCATCAGGTGAAGGGTAAGCTCATAGGAATCGATAATGGATGAGGTACGCATTAGATTGGGAGAACCGTAAACGGTTAGAAATCTATCAAATAACCGGGGCACTGTCCCGCGATCTGAATCCGAAATAAAACCGACCGTGTGTGATTGACCTTTTTCTCTTAAGTCACCGAGGGTTCCCGCAACCTGTGATACGGCATCTTTCCATGAGATTTTTTCCCAACGTCCCTGACCTCTTTTTCCCACTCTTTTCAAAGGTGTCTTGACTCTCGTAGGGCCGTATAGAAGCTGAAGGCCTGACAGTCCCAGAATGCACAGCCCGCCGTTATTTACGGGATGCCCTTTCATTCCTTCTATTTTAACCGCTCGATCATCTATTTTTCGTACCGTAATACCGCAACCGCCGGGACAAAGGGTGCAGGAAGAATGGACATAACTGGCTTCACCATCCTCAGGAACAGGCGTCCACGGCCACATTTGTGTCCATATGGAGCTGTCATCCATCAATTTCCATGGCAGTGGAGAAAGGGCTGTGCCTGCCGCACCACCAAGTAAAAACGACAGAAAACTTCTTCTACCAATCTTCATCTATTTTACCTCTTTAATAAGAGTCAGAAACTCAGTTAGTGTGCCTTTTTGACAAAAATAAGTAACGGTTTTCAAATTATTTATGACATACGAAACAGGCGCCTCTTTCCGTTTGAACACTACTCCCCTTGGCGTAAGTTGATGTGCCTGGAGAGACCACATCGACAAAATGGTCGATCAAGCGCTTTGTAGGAGTTTTAACCCCTGTTTTTTCAATGGTGAAGGTCATTCTACGATGGCATTCCGCGCAATCGTCCATTTTCATTCGGTCCCAGGTATTCTTTTTGAAACCGCCGATGCTTTTTCCCCAGATATCACGGCTGTAACCCGTAATCCGGTTCTCTTCATAAATTTTTAGACTCTCCGATTCCCCGATATGACCGTGACAGGTGACACAGTCCATTCCGGCAACTTTGACATGGGCGGCGTGGGAAAAGAACACACAATCCGGTTGCCGTGAGTACACCAACCACGGGACTTCTCTTCCTTTAGAGACATACTCTTCAAAGAACTTGACTTCATCCGGGCTATCTCCCAAGATTTCTTCATGGCAGTCAATACACTGGTCTAGTTTCGGAACTCCTGAATAGGTGCCGTCCACTCGAAAGAAATGGCAACTTTCACACCCGTCTTCAACTTCCCCCATATGCAGTACATGGTTAAAGTCAATGGGTTGTTTTTTTTGCGAGTAAAGAAGTTTCGGAAAAATGATCCATCCTAAAATAAGACTTGCAAACAATCCGAGAATAAAAAACAGGATAACCGGCCCGGCAGATCGATTATCCTGTTCTTTTGCATTTATTTCCGGAGACGATGGTGCACCACTCTCGCCACCGACATCCTCCGCAATCTCTTTAGCATTATTATCCAAAGCGCTCATAAGATCTCCGTTGTTAAAATGAACTTTCATTCACGAATGGGAAAATAACTTGCGGCTTTGTATCTGCAAATCTATTTTTTGTCAAGGAAAAATCATTCTCCTATTGCTCAATAAACGCGCAGATAGTCGGTTATGACACCCTATAAAACAAAAGATAAAAATGAAGAAACATGCCATATGACAAGGATGGAAACTAAGGATGGAAACGATGGTACAAGATTACATATTTTCAGCCACGGAAACCGTCCTGTCGCCGAGAATATTAACATAACTTCCCATTTCATTATCGTACCAGCCGTATATTACCGCCTGTGTTATCGGTATTCTGATCGTTACATCTTTTAATGAACTTAAAATTTCTTTTTCCAATCCCGGTATTTTTTCCAGGTTAACTGTCTGATCGGCAGTGCGGGTATGGGTTTCATGGCCTTCAATAACGGCGGCAGCCCTCGGCAATCCAATAATATCCCCTGAAACATTCTGCTTTTCAGAATAGTGGAGGTAACCATAAGGATCATGGGATGCCGCCTGCCGGTATATATCGTTGAGCAACTCCCTGCTTGTGGGTTCACCGGACAACTCCTCCTGTAAATTCAGCACGAGTATAATCAAAGAACCTGTTGAGATTGGCACTCTTACAGACTCTGCAATAAATCCGATCTCTTCCATTTCCGGAATTACAAGTCTAAGTGCATTGGCAGCGCCTGTGGTTGTGAGGATAATGTTGTTCATAATGCTCCTGTTTTTCCTCAAATCGGCGGCTCCTGTTTTTGGAAGCCGGTCCAATACCTGCTGTGATCCGGTGGCGGCATGTACGGTCGCCATGGAAGCGGAAAGAATCTTTTTAGGACCCAATATATTGATAAGAGGTTTTATCATATGAGCCAGACAGGTGGTGGTGCAGGATGCATTGGAAATAATTTTATGTCGCCTGGGATCATAGACATTGTCATTGATGCCCATGACCGTGGTTACTGCATCATCCGGCATGGGTTTGCCTTTGTCTTTTATCTTAAAGGGCGCAGAGACAATCACTTTTTCGGCGCCCGCTTCAAGATGGCCGCGCGCAGCCCCTTTTGGATTATCCGGAGGAAGAGTTGGGTCAAGAAATTGTCCGGTTGTATCCACAACAAGTTTTACGCCATATTCTCTCCAGTTTATTTCAGCTGGATTTCTAAATGACCTTAAAAAACGAACGGTAACACCGTCAATCGTCATGGTGCCGCTTTTTTCATCCAGATCACTGATCAGCGGCTCTGCTTTTTGGCCATACAAAAACCCGCGAAGCAAACCGTAGGTTGAATCTCTTTCCACATAGTGGGCAATATCTTCCAGCATTGTTCCGGCTTCACGTCCGATATTAACGACAATTTCACTAAAATATTTTCGTGCCACATGGTGCCACACAAAAAGCTTTCCGATTCTGCCGAACCCGTTTATGCCAAGTTGTATTCCGCTTTTGGTTTCGGTTTCCATGCCTATGTCCCCATTCCTATATTGATTATTTTAGATTCTTCACGCTTCTTTTATTTTTATCAAGTCTTGATAAACCGACCCTTCACTGCCGTCAATACTGATATGATCCCCGGATTTAAGAACCAATTCATTAAATCGGCAGCTTTTTTCCTTTTCCTTGCAGACAAGGTTTCCACATCCGACAACACACGTTTTTCCAAGCCGGTAGGCCACAACAGCAGCATGGGATGTTACGCCGCCCCGGGCCGTGAGAAGGCCGTCCGCCGCATATATTTCCCTGATGTCGTCAGGAACGGTATCATTCCTTACAAGAACTAAATATGTTTCAGGCTCTATGGTTCTCCATCGATCGATTTCTTTGAGATCAAAAACGATTCTCCCGCTCATTGCTCCGCCGCTGACCCCAATACCATGCCCTAATAATTTATCCTGAGTAATATCTCCAAGATCAAAGGTTAAAACTTCCTTTCTTTCTCGAATGGCCATATCCCGGCACTGGAGCAGGTACAAATCTTTAATATTGGGGCTCTCAAAAGTAAACTCCATTTCCTGAGGACTCCATCCCTTCATGTGAATCAACTCATTGGCCCATTCTTTTAACGCGTTATAAATTTCGGGGAAATGGGTTTCAAGGGTTATATCGGTTTCTCTCATTTCGATATCCTGCTGAATAATGGATATTGGCAGGGTATTCACAAGACCGGAAGCCACATCCTCGCCCTGATTTCCGATCGTAAAATCACCCCACAACCTCAGACTGTCTTCCGACCACCTGGGATTATGAGTAAAAATGACGCCCGCGCCGGATTGTCTGGAAAGGTTTCCGTAAACCATTTCTTGAATCGTAGCGGCCGTACCCCAGTCATCGGATATCCCTATAATCTTACGGTAGGTTTTCGCTTTGGAAGACTCCCAGGAACCGAAAACCTTTTTAACGGTTACGTAAAGCTGTTCGAAAGGATCCTCAATAACATCAATCCCTGAATTCTTTATCATACTTTTGTAAGTCATTGCCACTTTTCGCATCTGCATACCGGCAAATTCTCTTTTAAATCCAATACCCGCCCTTCGCTTCATTTCGCTGATAATTGCATCAAAATCATCCCTTTCCAGGCCAAAAGCCATGCCGTAACATTGCAGAAACCGTCGATAGCTATCCCAGGCAAACCAAGCATTACCGGTGCGCTCTGCAATTCCGGCTGCAATTTCTTCATTCATCCCAACATCAAGAAACGTATCCATCATTCCGGGTTGTGAAATGGATGATCCGCTCCTTACGGAAAAAAGAAGCGGATTATCGGGATCGCCAAAGGTTTTCCCGGTTACTTTTTCAAGCTCAGCGATATGTTTCTTCAATTGCTCCCTGAAATTCTGTTCTGCCGGCGGATAATTGTCTATGATCTCTCTGCATCGAAATGCTTCAGTTGTTATAATAAACCCCGGAGGTACTGGAAGTCCTAAATTTTTCAGCCGGACCAGGTTCAAGCCTTTGTTGCCCAGATAAATAATGCCGGAAACCAGCCGAGAAACCTTGTTAATGGACGTCATCGTCTTTTTAGGATCATAAAGGAGGAGGTCTTGAAGTTTATCCTTGGGCAGTTTATTGGACTGCTGAAAAAGAGTGTTTAAGATCCGGCTCAACAATAGATCCAATTGCTGAAGTCCCAATGAGAAGGCGATCCGTTCCCGGAAAAAAATTTCCGAGACCCTGTGTTTCAGCTTTTCTTGGTCAATTGCACCACTCTGTGGAAGGTATTTCGGCAAAATCTGATCATAATATATCTGGGACAAAACCTGACTGAGATTTTCTCCATGAATATTATTAAAATAATCATTGATGATATTCCGTACCGCCTGGGCAAATCCCTTAAAAATATCAAGGTATTGGGTAAAAGTGAATCCTCTGGCTTCAAGTGAATGGGCCAACATATCCAGCTGGCGTTCAATCTCAACGGATGGAAGTCCATCGAGCTGTAATGCTTTAAAAAACAACGTTAATCGGTCGTAAATCTGGAAAAAAGTGGCTTTTGTTATCAGACTGAGATCAATTTTTTCGACAAGTTCTTCAAAAAAGACATTGACCAGAGATTCTATCCGAAATGTAAGTCCCAGTGCGTCAAACTTCATTTCGCGATAGCTGCCGTACATGGATGGAATATCTATAGTAATGTGTCTTTTCTTATAAATATCCTCTTTTATCTCATAGATCTGATCTGAAAGTATTATTTTTTTCAAGATCTCCAGGTAGTCGAGAAGTCCGAAAATCTTTTTAGTTAAATCAGGCTCTGCCAGAGCTTTTTGCAACCTTCCTAAATCAGGGAAGGCTTCCGATCTGAATTGAGCAAGATAATTTTCCATTTCGATAAAATCGAGGTTGTATTTCTGGTTCAAAAGTTTGTAAAAGGTTACGGCAAGTTCCACCCTCCTCAAATCTTGCTCTGATACACCGGGGACCCCTTCAACAAGCCGCTGTATTTGATCGTGTTCAATTGTAATCAATCCGTCGGGTAAAGAGATTCCCTTTTCTTTAAGATATGAGATTACCCGGTGAACCCCATCGATATATGGCCCCTGAGTACTAATCTCTTGATAAATATCCGGTGGAACAAAAGGCTCTAAAGGACCTTTGTCTTTTGTTTCCCAAAATTTAAAGGTTGTCTCCATAAGATCGATAATCCGGTTACTGCTTTCCACATGGCTCTGCTTGCGCAAAAAATGTATGAGCGGATCTCTTCGACCCGATATTTCATCAATTTCCGTAGAAATATCCCTGAGCTTTCCTTCTGCACCGATATCGTTAAAATACACGGGAAAAAGTCTGCAAAGCTGCTTGGCCAGGTTATAGACAGGGCTGATGCCGCTGTTTAACAGCTGGGTAACATCCCGGGGGAACAGGTCTATATCTTTAATAAATACCCCGCAGACAGAAAGATGGATGATCAGGTATGAAATAAGCCGGGTTGACCACATGGGATTCAGCTCTATCAGCTCAAGCCATGTCCTTATGTTTAAAATGTGGGCGGTATTAAATTCTATTTTCCAGTCGCTTCTGACACCTTTGATCATGGGTGACTGAAAACCCAGATCGATAACGTAATCGATAAAAAATGCCACAAGATCGCTGTCATCCGTTTTATAAACCCCTTTCCCCATATTCAAAATACAGTTTAATGCGGTTGCAGGGTATCTACCGGCTCTGGTTTTTAATATGGAAAAGGTTTTATGAATCAGGCTTCCAATATTCAAATTGGTCTCATGAGCTATGAGCCAGCTCAATGTTCTGTTGATATCCCGCAACGCCTCCTCATGAATCATCGAGAGTCCGACAATATTCATTATATGGAAGAGAAAAATAAGCTTCCACCGGTATCCCCTAACGGTTTTGGCGCTTTCATCCAGAAGACTCTGAGGAATTTTCCGGTACGTTTCTACAAACTGGTCGTAACCCGGAAGCAGTATGAGTTTTTTCAGAACATCTTCGGATTCAATGCTTTTGGACTGAGCGACCTTTTCAAGTCTGCTTTTATACTGGTTGATCTGTTTGTGGGATATAATCTTAAAAAATTTCTTTAAATTTTCCCGATCATCAATTTTATCGGCCTCTTGTTCAAACCAGGCCCAAGGGTCTTTTTCATTGAGCCAGTATCGATAGATACAATCGAAGTATTTTATGAGAAGATGATTGACGGCTTTACAGTCTTCTGCAATTTCAGAGGAATAATTTAAAAGTGCCTCCGCCAGTTTCCTTATCTGATAAAAACTTTTAATAAACAAAAAGAAATCATCCCCGTCATACGCTCGAATACGATTAAATGAGCGATCAATCAGAGGCTTGAATCTCTTAAAGTCGGAGCCGGATTCCTTTATGATTTTTTGAATAAAAAGGAGAAAGTTGTCCACAGCATCGACCTTGACGTCCATATCGCTTTTTGATTCAATCGCGCATATAAAAATATCCAATAAAAGGTCTGTGGCTTCAGGTCCCTTTGGGTGGCTCTTTAAAAGATGAAAATAATCAAGGGAATACACTCTCGCTTCATGCACAATAAATTTCCAGTTTTTATAAGGATGCGAGAGTTCTTTAAGTAAAGTATTCAATCCTTCCAAGATGCCGTAATATTTAGACATCACCTCTTGCAGAATTGAATATTTTTCATCGATGGTGACATCGACATGGTAGTCTGCTATATTAACCTCAAGTGCTTTTGACTGTATCATCAACTGCCCCTAATAAATTAAGATTTTTGATCGAAGATTGAAAATTGAATAACCGGGGAATTCACTTTAGACAATCGTCAATCTCCAATCTTTGAGGCTACCAGACTCAGTGTTTTTTTTCAAGAGAATTAGTTAGTTGCTCTTCGCCCCTAAGGATTCACACACCGGAGCACCCGGAAAGGCGATAACTCAAAAGTGACAATAAATCTCAACATCTCCTCAATAATTTTCAATCTTGATGGCTTCGTAAAAAGTCCGATCTAGACGGTTTCGTAAAAAGTTCAAATTCAAGGCGTGCAAATTTTGTAATCATGAGGCGTACGTTTCGTACGTTGAATGATTGCGAAATGCAGCACAACGCAGAAGTTGGGCTTTTTAGGAAACCGTCAATCTTCAATAAAAAAAGCCTCTCCGAAAGGAGAGGCTTTTTTGCAAATTGTTGGTAAAATTAAAAATCAGAGTTCAAGCCATGAATCCGAATAAAGGGATTTCCCAAGAATGACCTTGGTTGTCTTGGCGTAATCCTGCATCTCTTTTGAAAGACTCGCCATATCCGGTTCATCGCCGTCCATTATGCCGTAAATCAAATCAACGATATCCTGGCGCTCGCCCCGTGCAATGGATATCAACTGGTCATCCAGTGGATCGGCAATCACCGATTCCATGTTATATTTCTGAAGCATGACCATGTATGTTTGATTCAGAATCGGTCGCAGATGATCAGGCGGACCGTTGGATATGTTTGACAGCCCGCAGGTGCTTCTGGCGCCCGGAGCAATATCCTGGATCATCCCGTTAAATTCCATCAAGCTGATGGCCTGGGGCTGTTGGATATTAACCGGGGTTACGATCCCGTCCACCCAGATCTTTTCATTTGGAATGCCGGCTTCATTCGCAAAATATAACAGTTCAACGCAAAGGGCCGCCCGTTCATTTTCATCCCTGGGCAGACCTTCAGGGCCCCACATCAGAGCGATGAAATCCGCATTGTACTCTGCAGCCAAAGGAACCATTTTTTCATACCGCTCAGGTCTGCACATAATGGAATTGATAATGGG
>JASFHC010000066.1:0-10190 GCA_050123435.1 Desulfobacterales bacterium | reverse complement strand
TCTCTGTTGATCATCCAGTTTGGTTTTTTTGATTTTCTCAAAATATGGTTCAATCAACTCTTTTACGTTTGTTAGTACATTACTCTCTATTTCTGTCTTATCTTCCTCTCTTTTCTTCAATAATACCTTCATTGCGGTATTTAATTCTTTAAGACTGTTCTTTTGGATTTCCAATCTGTTGGTTTTTTCTTGAAGTTCATCATGGGCTTTTTTCAATGCCTCTTCTGCCTCCTTACGCTCGGTGATATCACGTGTGACACCAATGATTCCGGTGGGTTCACCGTCTTTGTCTCGCAAAAAAGACATTTTGGCTTCGGCCCAGATAGTCGAACCGCCTTTACAATTAATCTCAACCTCAATGGTTCGAGATCTATGCATGTCTTTATGCGTATTCTTTTCTATCTCAAGTTCTTCTAAAAAAACCTCTCTGACATGTTTAAATGAATCAGGCGTCCAGTTCTCTTTTGGCGTTCTCGCCCTTGCCTCTTCAACGGTATAGCCCTGCTGCTTTATGACTGATGGGCTGATGTACTTGAGATTTAAATTCATATCTCTCAACCAGATAACATCTATAATGTTGTCAGCAAGCATCCTATAACGTTCTTCACTATGCCGCAGTTTTTGGAGCGCCACCGCCATATCCGCACGAGTCGCCTCGTCAGAAGACAGCAGGTTCTCTATTTCCATTTCTATTGAGCGTTCCGAAGGCGCTACTTCAAATTCATCAAAATCATCCCCTTTTGCAATAAATGCTGTCTGCTTGGCCCAACAATTAGTTTTAAATAACTTCGAACAGTAGCCAGCCATTTTCCCGGCCAACATACCGCTATTCCAACAGACACCTAAAGATTTCTGATAGCGCCCCTCCCAACTGTTCTTCACTCGGAATTGGCATTTCTTTTTATTTTCATCGAGCGATATAATTTCCCAGTCTCCCCAGCCCGCCACAGCTGCAATATTAGCAATGGCTTTAAATCCATCCTTAAAGTCGGAGAATTTGGAGATTACCTGCCAGTCTTGTACAACGCTCTTGCGTCCTTCACTCTGCAGTGCCAAGCCAAAGCGCTCTGTTCCAACCATCGCCTGTACCCCGGACATTAAACCTGCAAGCGTGGTATCAATCCACATCATGGCGACCGGAAGATTCTCAAAAGTGCATCTGCCTTGCTCGACTTCCCACTCCATATTGATATCGGAGACATTAATGGTATTAATCCCGGAAACGGCCTGTTGCTCTAATGTTTTGATTCTTAGCTCCAATTCTTCATAGGTTGGTTTTTGAGACATCGAAAAATCCTCCGATCAATTGGGAAATTAGATGGAATACGACACAATATATAGCTCGTGATATGTGTGGCGTAAATTTATGATAACTTGCCAATCTCTAAACTATTTACAGCAAGAATTCATATTCAGGTATCATCTTTTTCTGGTGTCAGGTTATTGTTGACATGAAATATAAAAATCAATCTGTTAGATAATATTCTACTGTTGATACAACCCTAACCTTCTTAATATAAGGTGTATTACTATCTCTATCTGAAATTGAAAACTGGCCTTGTTTTGCATGCTTTATTTTACCGAGCACGCTTTTTGAATCTTTAGCAAATTTTTCAGCAACTTCTCTGGCATTTTTCGTTGCTTCTTCAATCATGAGAGGTTTGATCTCGTTTAATTTAGTAAAAAGAAATTCTGTTCTTGTTCCATGCCCTTGACCCTCAATAGCAATGCCCTTTTTTCCTAACTCAACTAATTTTTTCATTGTTTTTCTAACCAAGCCAACATTAGCAGTAAACACCGTGATCGTTGAGGTTGCGTAATATCTGAATTTGATCTTATTCGGTTCAACGTATGCTTGAGCAAGTCTATCTAATATGGCTGGAGCTGACATAGATATTTCATCCTGATTAAAACCATTAGCCTTTAAAAAATTAACTATTAAAGACGTTTTGTTTTCCATGGTCGAGAATAGATGGTTTAAATCGTTACTTGCTTCATTAAATTTTATCGGCCATATGGCAATATTGGCTGGCATCTCTCTTTCGGATAAACCTTTTACAGTGACCGTCCTTTCAGACCGTTTCAATGAGATCGCAATATTCGATATAAAGTATCCTAAAACAACCAAACCAAAAAATATGGCAACCCCTAATATGAATGCCTCACCATGCTTGCTTTTTTCCATATTGTTCCTCATTATTTTGTACCATTAAATAATTTTAATTATATAAAATATGCCGAATAAGTTTTATTGATTGGTTATTAAAGTTATGAAATACGCCTATGTGAAAAGTAAAGATCACTTGCCAGAACCGCTGGTTTTAGTCAGTTCATTTCAATTGCATATATCTTAAAATCGAATGACCATTATATTATATTTAATGATCATAGGTATTATTGGTCAACCATTTTTGGGTCTCTCGTCTTTGCATACAATTGAAGAATCTCTATTTTTCATATTGCTTGCTTTCAGTAAGATTAAATTTGGATTATCGACAAACCTTTTTAGCTTCTCTGAAAAAAGCACAGCTTCATCCCAAGAATCGAAACCATTTTACAGATTTCAAAATCTAAATTGCGTCTACTCTATCTCTTTTTTTCTTCCTCCGGGAAATGTATGCCCTGAGAATGATAATCGATAGAGGAATGCCGATAAAAGCAGTGTCATCAATCTTTTCAGGTGAAAAGTCAGGCATAAAAAAATAGACCAATCCCCCAAGAAGGAGGCTTCCACGAAGTGCCCTACCGTATCCCATAAAGGTAAAGACCCTGAAGAAGGTCATAAAGAGAAAGGCCCAAAAGAGAAATACTATGCAATCTGCTACATAACGGTATCGGGCAGGAATCAAATCTGCTATAGACTTGAGTAAAGTTTCATAGAAAGAGGCTTCCTTTTTGGTGCGGATTTTTACGACTTCACCTATCGTCATTGTATCATCGATGTAAGTTCCACTTGGGATTAATAAATCGAGAGTAATGGCAGATTCCTTTTTGTGAAGGGTATCATTTGTTTGCCCGAATGGAAGCTGAAGGATATGTTTTACAAACAGGAATCCGATAATGCAAAAGGAGGCTAAAAGGATCAAAAGTATACTCTGAGAGATCGATCTTTTCATGCACAAATTATATCATCTGCTTTGAATCATGTCCACAAAACCTTCCAAAACCGATTCTTGCACTAGGCTTGCTTTTCAAAACCTGTGCTTTCTTGCAAATACATGAAATATTTAGTAATGTCAATAGCTTGTAATGATATTTAGATATCGATCGCTCTTGTTAAAAATTGTTGCTTTATCCAGGTTTTTCCCCGACCCTAGATCTTGTGTTTTTCATCCCCTCTTCAGTCCGATTTTCCGTTCTATGTTCCGTGCCTAAACCTTGTATTGACAACACTCCAATATTATTGAGGAATTTGTTCCGAACATTCAATCGGTATCAGTTAAATTTTATTGATGAGATCCAGAATATACCTGGATGGGAACCGTTCGTGAGACGACTGAATGATACAGGTTACCGTGTCTTTATAACAGGTTCAAATTCAAGGATGCTCGGGCGAGAAATTGCCACTGCTTTGAGGGGGAGAACATTGACGTATGAAATATTCCCTTTTTCTTTCAAAGAGTTTCTTTTGGCCAACAAAATAACGCCTGAGAAAAACCTCTTATACGGCAAGATGAGACACAGAATTAAGACCCTTTATGAAGATTATTTTTTTTCAGGAGGTTATCCGGAGATTGCTCTCGTCCAGGACAGGTCTATAAAAGGTCGCATACTTCAGGATTATTTCAACATCATTTTTTATAAAGATCTTGTAGAAAGATACCGTATTAAAAATACCGAACTGTTAAAGCAATGGCTGAATGCTTTACTGATGAACCTTTCATCACGCATTAGCTTTTCAAAGATTGAAAATGATTTCAAATCAAGGGGTATGAAACTGTCCCGCGCCACCTTGAGTACTTATGCGAAATATGTTGAAGATACATTTTTTGGATTTTTCGTTGAAATGTATTCTGAGTCTGTCAGAAAAAGGCAAATAAATCCCAAGAAATTTTATCTTATCGATCCGGGTATGCATAATTATCTTACTTTTAAATTTACAGAAAACAGGGGAAGACTATTAGAGAATTTGGTTTTTCTTGAATTGAAAAGAAAAGGTGTTCCCATTTTCTACTATAAAACCTCAAGGGGGTATGAAGTCGATTTTCTAATAAAGGATGCAGGACAATGGCACCTCATCCAGGTTTGTCATGATTTGACGCGTATTGATACCTTTAGTCGTGAGAAAAAAGCTCTTCTTTCGGGACTATCAGAACTGAAGATTAATACGGGAACTCTCATTAACGCTTCCGAAAAAAGGAACGAACAGCATGGAGATTATACGTTAGACATCATACCAATTTGGGAGTGGTTGATCAATTAAATATTGAAAATAGACGGTCTCGTAAAAAGTCCAACTTCTGCGTTGTGCTGCATTTCGCAATCATTCAACGTACGAAACGTACGCCTCATGATTACAAAATTTGCACGCCTTGAATTTGAACTTTTTACGAAACCGTCTAAATCAGACTTTTTACGAGTTCATCAAAATTGACGATCTGTTTCAAGTGTTGATGGAAGCCGGCTGATAACTGCACAGGGGTTCTTCGGCCAGAAAATCTCCGGTTGCTTCATATGCCCTTGCTCTGCAGCCGCCACAGATCTTCCTGAATTCACACCGATGACATTTTCCCTTGAGATTATCGAAATTGCGTAATGATAAAAATACATCCGAGTTATTCCAGATGTCCGCAAAGGATGTTTTGGTAATATCTCCGCAATTCACCTGGAGAAATCCGCAGGGCTGAACAATGCCCTGGTACGAAATAAAACAGAAGCCGGTTCCCCCTAAACATCCTCGAGTAACGGCATCCATGCCGTGGGTTTTGAAGGTAACCGACTTTCCCTCTTGTTTTGCTCTTTGCCGGAGGATGCGGTAGTAATGCGGAGCACAGGTAGCCTTAAGCTGTAAAGACGTCTTTTCCCTCTGGTCATAAAACCAGTTTAATGTGTGTTCGTACTCCTCTGCGGTTATCTCCTGGTCCACAATATATTTGCCCCGACCGGTTGGAACCAAAAGAAAGATGTGGTGAGCAACTGCACCCAGACTTATGGCCAGTTCCTGGATTTTTGGGATTTCACTAAGATTGGTCTTTGTAATGGTGGTGTTTATTTGAAATTCTATTTCCGCTTCTTTAACCCGCAGTATTCCGCGAAGCGCACCGTCAAAGGCGCCTTCCACTCCCCTAAACCGGTCATGGCTTTCTTTGGTCGCACCGTCCAGGCTGACACTTATCCGTTTAATGCCGGCATCCGCCATTTGCCGGGTGATTTTTTCCGTAATCAGGGTGCCGTTGGGCGCCATGACCATTCTGAGGCCTTTTTCGGTACCGTATTTTGCGATATCAAAGATGTCCGGTCGTAAGAGCGGTTCCCCGCCGGTAAGGATGACTATGGGTTCTCCTACTTCTGCGATTTGATCCAGAAGATCAAAAGACGCCCGGGTGTCAAGTTCACCGCTGAAGGGGCCGTGTTCGGCGGACGCGCGGCAGTGCACGCAGGAAAGGTTGCAGTTGCGAGTGGTTTCCCAGGCAACCAGTCGCAGTGCGGCATCTTTGTTTTTGCCTTTGGGATGAGATGGTTCAGATGATGTATTGTTTGTGTTTGTCATGGTATTTATTGATTTATAGTGATCTAAAGTTTGAAGTGATCTAAAGTGAGCTAAAGTTAAGGAAAGCGCCACAGGCGCAACACATTTAATATTTAAATTGATAGAATACTCACACTTTAGGCACTTTTCCGTTGAGCACTAAGTAGTTTCCAATTTATAAATGAGGCTAGGCTCTTAGTTCTTCGGCAGCTTCAATAGCAAAATAGGTCAGGATCATATCGGCACCGGCCCGCTTAATGGCCGTGAGAGATTCCATCATGACCTTTTTTCCGTCTATCCATCCCATGTTGTCGGCCGCTTTGACCATGGCATACTCCCCGCTGACATTATAGGCTGCCAGGGGAAGATCTATCTCTTCGCGAATGCGGCAGACAATGTCAAGATAGGGAAGGGCCGGTTTTACCATGATGATATCCGCTCCTTCCTCTATGTCCATGCTCACTTCCCGAATGGCTTCCAGTGCATTGGCGGGGTCCATCTGATACGTCCGGCGATCCCCGAATTTGGGGGCCGAGTCCGCGGCATCACGGAACGGTCCGTAAAATGCAGAGCAATATTTGGCGGCATATGACATGATCGGGATATTGCTTAAATCGTTTTCATCCAGAATCGTACGAATTTCCGCCACGCGGCCGTCCATCATATCGGACGGAGCAACCATATCCGCTCCGGCTTTTGCGTGAGACAGTGCGGTTCGGGCAAGAAGATCCAGGGTGCCATCATTGTCTATGATTTGACCGTCAACAAACCCGCAATGGCCGTGATCCGTGTACTGGCACAGACACACATCGGTTATGATATTAAGATCAGGCACTTTGTCTTTCAAAGCGCTTGTCGCTTTTTGGACAATACCGTCTTTGGCATAAGCACCGGTTGCCAGGGGATCTTTTTTGTCCGGTATTCCAAAAAGCATTATCGCCGGGATACCCAGCTTGGATGCTTTTTTTGATGTTTTAACAAGATTGTCTATGGATAGCTGGAAGTGTCCGGGCATGGAATCGATCGGATTTTTCACCCCTTTGCCGTCAATGGCAAAAAGGGGAAGGATCAGGTCATCGACCGAGAGTCTGGTTTCGCGAATCATCCGTCGAAACGCATCATTTTGCCGTAACCGTCTTGGCCTGTATTCGGGAAAAAGCATAACTGCTCCTATTTTTTGTAATATTTATTTCGGCCTAGAAAAGCACGTCCTCTGGGCGTGGTCAGAGTTTTTTGGCTCTGCCTGAAAAATCGTTGAAAAAGTTTGAAGTGAACTAAAGTTTAAAGTGAGCTAAAGTTAAGGAATTCTGGCAATTATATAAAAGCATCGGAGCAAAGCCACACCATAACTTTAGGCACTTTAGATCACTTTAGACACTTTTAACTTGTAGGGTTTTAGGTAAAACAGCCCCTTTAAGGGGCAAACCAAAGCCTAGTCCTTTGGACCATGATTCTTTACTCATGCTATTTCTTCATCGGTCAGATAACATGCCGGATCCGGTGCCCAGATATCCCCGGTTACCGCTTCGGACCGTACCCTGAAATTGCCAGCGCAGATGTCCAGCCATCTGCAGGTTGCACATCTTCCCTTGGCATACTTTTTTTTCTCCTTAAGTTTTTTCATCAGCGGGTCAGAGGTGTCGGTCCAGATTTCAGAAAAGGGCCGATCTTTGACGTTGCCGAAACTGTAATGACGCCAGAATTGGTCGGCATGCACCTCTCCGTCCCAGCTGATGCAGCCGATGCCTATGCCGGAGCTGTTGCCCTCATTCATTTGAAGAAGTTCCAGAACCTCCCGGGCCCGCTCCGGATTTTCCTTAAGCAGCCTCAAATAAAGGTACGGGCCGTCCGCGTGATTGTCCACGGTTAATACTTCTTTAATGTGCCCCTTGTCATGCAATTGTTTTGTAAGATCCAGGATAAGATCCACGGCGTTTCGGGATTCCTGATGAGACAAATCTTCTTTTACGAGGTCTGTTCCGCGACCCGCATACACCAGATGGTAAAAGCATGCTCTCGGAATATCCATCTCTTGGAGCAGCTTAAAAATTTTTGTAATTTCAGCAACATTGGATTTGTTGATTGTAAAGCGAAGTCCAACTTTTATCCCTGCTTTTTTACAGTTTTCAATTCCTTGCAAAGCCGCTTTGAACGCTCCTTTAACGCCCCTGAACCGATCATTGATGTCTTCCATTCCATCCAGGCTTATGCCCACATATGACAGGCCGATTTCTTTCAGGGTTTGGGCTTTTTCAGGGGTTATCAGAGTTCCGTTTGTTGAAATAACGGCCCTCATACCCTTTTTGACGGCATAGGCTGCAAGTTCAGGGAGATCCTTCCGGGTCAGCGGCTCCCCACCGGAGAACAAAATAACCGGAACACCGAATTCTGCAAGATCATCCAGGAGATTTTTGCCTTCCAGGGTTGAAAGTTCACTGTCAAAAGCCATGTTTTTTGCGTGGGCATAGCAGTGAACACATTTTAAGTTGCATCGCTTTGTAATATTCCAGACGATTACCGGCCGTTTATCGCTGGAAAACTGCAAAAGGTGGGACGGTAATTTTGACGACATTCGCCCATAACGAAGGGCATCCGACGGTTCAACGGTTCCACAGTAAAGTTTTGATATTCCTATCATATGGGTAATTTAGGCTCGGGGTTCGGGTTTCAAGCGTCGGGCAACAGTCCATGGCTTAGCTCATCTTTAATGAGTTTGCTGATAAATGTCTCGGGGTCGAACAGAGCGCTTTTTGTGATAAAAAAACGGTTTCTTCCGGTTTTTTCCCGAATCAGATTCAGACCGTGTTTAAAATCGTCTGTCAGCTGTTCATAATAATCTTCAACATTAATATCGTTTTTTTCAAACTGTTCAATAATAAAATCCACGGCATCATCTTCCAGGACAATGTTAATATCGTTATTTTTAAAAAATAACAGTTCTATTTTTTTAATGTCATCATAAAATGATTTGATTTTGTTGATTGCCTTTTCGATATCCATAATATGACCGGAATAATAAGAGGCGACCACTTGGATGCGAGAAGGCGTCAACGTAAGACCGTATTTTTCTGACAGGTTTTTCTTGTTGGCGTTCAAATAGCTTATAATAAACTCTTTTTCTTCGCGAGCAAGCTTTTCAAAAGTTTCTTCCAATTCGTTGTGGTTTGATAATGACAACATGTTTTCAAGGGATTTTTCAGGATCTTGGATTACGGAAACCGTTACCGGAAATTTTTTGATATCGCATGAGGGTAGTTTTTTTTCGAACAAAATGAGTGCTCCTTCCACGGCACTAACCAATCCTCGGGCGCCGGTGTTTTCTTTGAATGCTTTTTCAGAGAGAACACGAAGGGCATCTTCCTCAAATTTAACGTCAATACCATATGCCGCAAAATCGAGTTTTTTACCAAGAATGACCGGGTTGCTAGGATTTTTCAAGATTTCAAAAAGATCCTCTTGGGTCAATTTTTCAAAAACAGCCCTTACCGGCAGACGACCGACAAATTCGCTTTCAAATCCGAACTCTATCAGATCTTCGGCTTTTGCGTGTTGGAGAATGTCCGTATCATCCCGATAGTTTTTAATCTTTGCTCCAAACCCGATTTCCTGGTCGGCAATTCGCTTTTTAACAATCCGGGCCAGGTCGCCAAAGGCGCCGCTCATAATAAACAGTATATTACTGGTGTTGACTGCACGTTTGTCCCGTTTACCGGTCTTACGAAAGCGTTCGATTTCCTGAATCATTGAAATCGGATCATGAGGCACTTTTAAATCGACTTCTGTTTCTTCCATGGGTTTTAACAGCGCGCGCTGAACCCCTGATCGTGATACATCTGCACCAATAATGTTTCGGCTCGACGCAATTTTATCAATTTCATCGATATAAATGATACCGTATTGAGCCAGTTCAATATCCCCGTCAGTTTCCCTAACGAGATCCCGGACAAGGTCTTCTACATCACCCCCCACATAACCGGTTTCGCTGAATTTGGTTGCATCACCCTTTACAAAGGGAACATTGATTTTTTTCGCGATCAGTTTAATGATATATGTTTTTCCAACTCCGGTGGGACCGAACATGAGGATGTTGTTTTTGATGTGGCCGACCATATCACTGATATCATCAGAAGAGGTTTCGGAACGTTTTATCCGGTTGAAATGCGTACATATTTTTGTAGCCAGAATAGCTTTTGCATCATCCTGTTTCACGATATACTGATCAAGATAAGAGATAAGTTCTTCGGGTTTTAGGTCGAAATTAATTTTCTTTTCTTTACGGGTGGGTTTTTCCGCCTTTTCGGTAGTCATTTCATGGGGTACAACCAGCGGAGATACCATTTTAACACTACCGCCGAATTTCTTGGCAAGAAAATCACCGATCTCTTTTTCAATTTCTTTTGGATTCGGTATTTTTTCGTTATGTTCTTTCATACTTTAAGACTATAATCATGCCTATGAAAAATGCAAGAAGGAAGTTGGTATCCGTTGTCCCCTGAACAGT
>JASFHC010000065.1:0-10193 GCA_050123435.1 Desulfobacterales bacterium | reverse complement strand
GAAAGATCAAAAGAATTTAATAGAAAAAATAAAGGCGGCGGAAAGGGACAACGACCTTGAGTTGCTTTTAAAATTATTAAATCAAAAACAAAAAATGGCGCTGTTAACTGAAAAAAAGAAAATGGCACTGTTAAAACAATAAAAAGAGACGACCGGAGTCTGCAGGAGGCTAAAGTTTATGGCAAAGAAATCTGCTAATAATCGCAAAAAAACAAGAAAGATTCCCAAAAAGACTCTTAAAAATCTAATATCCAAAGGAAAACAGCAGGGATTTTTGACTTATGATGAAATCAATAAGGCGCTTCCAGATGATTTGCTTTCTGAACAGATTGATGAAACCCTGATAACGTTCGATGATCATAATATTGAAATAATAGACGAAAAAAAGACCAAATTGCCGACCAAAGTAAAAAAGGTCAAAATTTCTGATACTTCTGTTTCTGATTATGGCTCCGTAACCGATCCTGTTAAAATGTATTTGAGAGAGATGGGTTTGGTGACCCTTTTGAGTCGAGAGGGAGAGGTTGTTATCGCAAAGGAGATAGAAGCCGGTGAACAGGAAATTTTAAAAGCACTGATAGATACGACCATAGGGGTAGAATGCATTTTAGAACTCGGACGAAAGATAGAAAGCGGGGAGTTGCGTCCCAGACGAGTTTTAAGGGATGTACGGGAGATTGAAGAGGGAGATGCATATGTTGAAGAAGCAATTCAGATCGAAAATTATTTAAGCACCGTACATTTAATTAAAGCTATTGATGATGAAAACAAAATATACAGGGAAAAGCTTTTTTCTTCTGATCTGGATATCGATGAAAAGCGTCGTATAAGAAGGTGTATTTCTCGCAGGAATAAAAAAATTTTCGATTTACTTAAAGATTGGCGGTTTGAAATAGGCGTTTTAGATAAAATTGACAAGCTTATCCGGGAGCAAATCGAATGGATGGATTCCATGAATCGAATGATTTTGATGTGTGCGGATAAAGTTAATGCATCAATTACAGAAATTCGTTCCAATCTTAAAACCAAGAGCAAGTTTGTCAAATGGCTCGGTTCCCGTTGTGATCTATCCAAAGATGAGATTCTTATGTTATTTGATGATCTAAAAAATATTCAAGATCAGCTTGCCGGAAGGGAATATGCCATTAAGGCAAAAAACAGGACGTTAAAGAGAATTGTGTCTAACATTGAAGAAGGGCGTTTTCGAGCAAAACTCGCCAAAAGTGAGCTAACTAAAGCCAATTTACGTCTGGTGGTCAGTATTGCAAAAAAATATACGAACAGAGGTCTGCAGTTTTTGGATTTGATCCAAGAAGGGAATGTCGGTCTTATGAAGGCCGTCGACAAATTCGAATATCGCCGCGGCTATAAATTCAGTACATATGCCACATGGTGGATTAGACAGGCCATAACACGGGCAATCGCTGATCAAGCAAGAACCATTCGGATTCCGGTCCATATGATTGAAACAATAAATAAGCTTATTCGCACGTCCAGGTACCTTGTACAGGAACTTGGACGAGAGCCCACTCCTGAAGAGATCGCGGAAAAAATGGAAATCCCTTTATTCAAAGTGCGTAAGGTGTTAAAGATTGCAAGAGAACCCATATCGTTGGAGACACCTATCGGTGAGGAAGAGGATAGCCATCTCGGTGATTTCATAGAAGATAAAAAGTTTATGTTGCCCTCGGATGCTGCAGTAAGTCTGAACCTTGCGGAACAGACGAGAAAGGTCCTTGCAACGTTGACCCCGCGTGAGGAAAAAGTACTTCGCATGCGGTTCGGTATTGGTGAAAAGGCGGACCATACTCTTGAAGAGGTGGGACAGGATTTTGCAGTGACCCGTGAAAGGATCAGACAGATAGAAGCTAAGGCTCTGAGAAAACTTAGGCATCCTACAAGAAGTCGGAAACTAAAAAGTTTTATTGAAAACCTTGAGCAAACATAGCTTGACAAAATAATTTTCTGAAGTTAGATAATTTATTTTTGGGTTGGCCTTTGGGCCCATAGCTCAGCTGGCAGAGCCACCGGCTCATAACCGGTCGGTCCCTGGTTCGATTCCAGGTGGGCCCACCATTTTTATTGCAGACTTTTTAAGCCTCTTTTTTCCCCTAACGATGAGAGAGCTTTGAAAAACGCCCCTTTTTGCTCAATTCCGGCGTCAGGCTCAAATTTTAATCCTCGAAATACTTAATGTATTCCTCCGGTTAAAATTTTTGCCTTTCTTGGTCTTGAACAAAATTGAACATTTTTCAAAGGTCTCGATGATTGAATAATAAAATGACATGATCTTATGCCTACCTCTCGGTATTGTTGATGAAACCTGCGGGCTAAAAATGCAAAAGAATCAAGGCGTGGTTATAATAAACAACCACGCTTTTTTTGTTTGTTGAGAAATAGAACATGTTAAAAGTGGTTTCAAAACCTTCAATCAGGTTCAAAGTCACGGCGGGGCGAGGGATTCAAATGCAAGAATATATTTAATATTTTCGAGTATTGAATTCCTCGGTCCAACACAGAAATTGGGCCTGAGGGGAGGTTTTGAAACCACTTATAGAGAGATGTTATGGAAGCGAAAGTTTTTGATATCATCAAGGCAATGGAGACAATCGCACCCATTTGGATTGCAGAAGAATGGGATAATGTGGGACTGCAGATTGGTCGCAAGGACTGGCCGGTTCAAAAGATCTGGGTTTCCCTGGACCCCGGTCCGGATGTGGTCAACGATGCCTGTAGAAATGATGTTGACCTTTTAATTACGCACCACCCACTTATATTTCATCCGCTGAAGTCTATCGATTTAAATACGGCTGTCGGTGGCATAATTCAACACGCAGTCCGGCACCATCTGGCTATATTTTCAGCCCATACCAACCTTGACAATGCAATTGATGGGCTGAACGATGTCCTTGCAAAACGGATTGGGATTAACAACCTGAAAGTGCTCGGGAAAGTCAGCGCATCAGAAAATTATAAACTGGTATTATATGTCCCTGTGGCATATGAACAACAGACTCTAGATGCGATTTTTGAAACAAAAGCCGGTGAAATAGGTTCGTATACCTGCTGTACGTTCAGGAATAAAGGTACAGGTACATATAGACCGGAATCTTCATCAAAACCGTTTGTCGGCAAAGTGGGTGAAATTACTCATGCTGGCGAAATCAGGGTTGAAACCGTTGTGCGAAAGAGCGATCTAAACAGCGTTATTGAACATGTAAGAAAGAATCATCCTTATGAGACGATGGCATATGACATATATCCACTGATAAAAAATGACAATCGGCAAGGTTCCGGCCGCATCGGAGATTTTGGTGAAAGCACAGAACTTATATCCCTTGCGCGGTCAATCAAAAAAAAATTGGGGCTTAACTCAGTAAAAATTGCGGGGAATCCTGATTTAAAAGTAAAGACCGCGGCTGTCTGTACGGGAAGCGGTTCAAGTCTAATGAATGCATTTATCTCATCCGGCGCACAGGTTTATATCAGCGGAGATTTCCGGTATCACGATGCCAGAGCTGTAGAAGCAGCAAATTTGGGTCTTATCGATATCGGGCACTTTGCTTCGGAGCATTTGATTGTCGACGTGCTTGCAGATCGCCTTAAAAAAATTTTGTCTAAACACGAAATTTATGTAAAAGTTGAAGCATATGGACTTGAAAATGACCCGTTTATCGTATTATAATTTAATAATGGAACTCAGGCACTTCAAACTTTAGTTTGCGTTAGAAGTAGTTTTAAAACCTTCAATCAGGTTCAACGTTAAGGCGGGCCAAGGGATTCAAAAGCAGTCATATATTAAATATTTCGAGTATTGAATTCCTCGGTCCAACACAGAAATTGGGCCTGAGGGGAGGTTTTGAAACTACCTATAGTCATTTTTCCGGCTTATCTGGATTGGTATTGGACAATATGAAAGAACAAATTATTATGGTTGTTAAGCTGCAGGGAATCGAGACAGAAGCCGGGAGTATCAAATCAATACTCAACGACGCACACAGAAAGCTCGAAACTCTGGATGCCGGTCTGGTGGAGTTTGAACGAACCATTGAAGAACAAGAGTCCATTATCGAAGAGTTGAAGAAAAAGTATAGAGATTATGAATCTGATTCGCGGATAAATCTTGACAGGGAAAAAAAGACTCAGGCAAAACTTAGATCTGTGAAGACAAACAGAGAATATCAATCTTTATTAAAGGAAATCGAAGAGGAAAAGGCTAAAAATTCCAAAATTGAAGATAAGATGATTGAATGCCTGGATCGTATGGATGAGACTGAGAAAATCCTTGCAAAGAAAAAGGATGAATATTTACAGCTCTCGCATAGCGTAATGAATGAGAAAGAGATCATAAAGCAGGAATCGGAACAAGGAAGGACAAAGCTTTCGAAGCTTGATAAAGACAGGGAAAAAGTCTCCCGTATGATTGATCCGGAACTGCTGAAAAAGTACTTGACGATAAAGAAACAGACCCGGGGAGGACTTGCGGTGGTACCGGTAAAGGATGCTCTATGCCATGGATGTAATGTGAATCTTCCTCCCCAGTTGTACAATGAACTCTTTCTTTGCAACAGCTTGAAGTTTTGCCCAAATTGTCAAAGGATTATATACTTAAAAGAATCTTGATGTTATATTGGCTAAAAAATAAAATTTGAGCCTGATCCCAGAGGAATAGTCTGCGTATTCCACGGGGCAGCGCAGGAATTGAGCAAAAGGGAGCGTTTCCCAAAGGTCTCAATTAAAGGTCAAAGAGCAACACTTACGGTCCGAGCATCCCAGACGGTCGCTGGATCATTGAAAAATCCAGAGGAAAGTCCGAACACCATAGGGCAGGGTGCTCCATAACGTGGAGTCACGGCGACGTGAAGGAAAGTGCAACAGAAAGTATACCGCCCCGTGTTTAAACGGGGTAAGGGTGAAAAGGTGTGGTAAGAGCGCACCAGTTCCTTGGGTGACCGGGGAAGCTTTGTAAACCCCACCTGGTGCAAGACCAAATAGGGGAGCGTTTGAGAGCGGCCCGTTCAAGCTCCCGGGTAGGTCGCAAGAGATGCCTGGCAACCGGCATCCATAGATGAATGACCGTTATCCATTCCGGAGCAATCCGCATTGGACACAGAATTCGGCTTATTGGTTGTTCGGACCGTACATAAACTTGTAACCGTTCACGGAGTAATTGATTTATAGATTTAGATCATTAATGTTTGAGATTTGTTTAGAATTTAATGTTTGAGATTTGGGATTTATTTGTAATTTGGTGCTTGGAATTTGTGATTTAAAAAAAACCTTGAATGGTTACAAATTTCTATTAAGGTATTGCATATGCTTCAGATAGAAGAACTCAAAGTAGAAGTCGGCGGAAAAACCATATTAAATAACGTTAACATGGAAATACCTAAAGGGCAAACCCACATACTTTTCGGACCTAATGGGTCCGGAAAAACCAGCTTGATGATGACCATTATGGGATTTTCCGGATATAACGTGACCCATGGAAAGATTATTTTTAAAGGTGAAGACATCACTGCAATGCCAATAAACGAACGTGCTCGTCTGGGTATCGGCGTTTCGTTTCAGAGACCTCCGACCATTAACGGTTTAACCACTAGAAATATTGTTAAGATCTGTGATATAAACCGTTCAGCAGATGTTGACAAACTGGCAAAAGAGCTTAATTTGACCGATCTTCTCGACAGAGATGTAAACCAAAATTTTTCAGGGGGAGAGATAAAACGTTCCGAGCTGCTTCAGCTTATGGCACAACAGCCGGACCTTGTTCTTCTTGACGAACCCGAATCAGGAGTTGACCTGGAAAGTATTGTTGTTATCGGTGATACCATCAATTCACTTTTGGGCAGGCAAATCAAATGTCCCCAGTCCAGACCTCATAAAAAGGTAATCCATGATCATGCGAGATCCGCACTTGTTATTACCCACACCGGACATATACTTGATTATATTACCGCGGATAAAGGCCAGGTTCTCTATAACGGAATTTTATGCTGTTCGAGAAACGCCAGAGAAATCCTAAAGTGGATCAGAGAATACGGCTATGAGGAGTGCGTCAGATGTTCAAACGAGATAATGTCTTGGATATAAATATTGAAAACTACAACGTCGATGCAAAAGACCACGACTATGTTGAAAATTTATCACAAATTGAGTCAACAGATGCCAAGCGGCTGTTAGACGTTGGTATCGATTTTGATGAAACTGCTCGTATAGGCACATTTATTCAAAAAGACAAATCCGTAATACACTGCAAAACCAGGCGGGATGGTATCGAGGTCATGAGCATATCTCAGGCACAGGAAAAACACGCATGGCTTTCAGATTATATGTGGAAAAATATATCACCGGATACGGACAAGTTTATTCTCCGGGCCAAGAATAATTTACACGACGGTTATTTTATTCACGCCTTTGCCGGGGTAAAAGCAAAAGATCCGATCCAGTCATGCTTGTATATTGCAAAAGAAGGATTTTCACAGAATGTTCATAATGTGGTCGTTGCTGAGCAAGGATCGGAATTGCATATCATAACCGGATGTGCAACCGCTCCTCATCTCATATCAGGCCTGCATATAGGAGTCTCTGAGTTTTATGTAAAAAAAAACGCCAAGCTGACGTTTACCATGATTCATGACTGGGGGGAAAAAATCAACGTTCGGCCAAGGACTGTAATCCGGGTTGAAGAAGGCGGAACAATCATCTCTAACTATATTTCCTTAAAACCCGTGGGGTCTCTTCAGATGTTTCCGACCACACTTTTGAACGGGAAGGGCGCTGTTGCCCGGTTTAACAGCATTCTTGTGGCAGGACCGGGAAGTTTTCTGGATGTGGGTTCACGGATTGTGTTAAATGCTCCTGACACCCGCGCCGAGATAATATCGCGAGGAATTTCATCGGGAGGATCAATCATTGCCCGTGGTGAACTTGTGGGTAAAGTTCCCGGTATTAAAGCACACCTGGAGTGTCACGGTTTAATACTAAATGACGGGCTGATGCAGGCCATTCCTGAGCTTTCCGGAACCGTTCCCGGTGTGGAAATGTCTCACGAAGCCGCTGTGGGAAAACTCGATCAGCGGGAAATAGAATATCTAATGGCAAGGGGGCTTGATGAAGAAGAAGCAATATCGACAATTGTTCGTGGGTTTTTAAATGTAGATATTGAAGGATTGCCCACCGATCTGAAAAAGAAACTGGACGAGACGATTTCTGAAACACAGAAGGAAATGATGTAGACAATGAAATTTCAGAAAACGGTTTGCGATATTTCTTTTTCAGAGAAAGTTAGAATATTCTCTCATGATTATTTGAAAGCTTGTATCTATATTTCAAATTTCGATTCTTCCCGATATCTTTTTACCAAGAAGCTTTTTTCAGAGTTGATCGCAACTTCGCAGGTTCTGGAAGATTTCCTGGATTTTCACGGCGCAAAAAACAACAAGGAGTGGTTCTTTTACAGGGAGCTTACCGCTGCCATTAGGCATCTAAGCCTTGGAGGCTATTCTCAGACGCATATTTTAAATCGTCTCGATTTCTATGGCCTCCCGGATACCGAGAGTTTTGAGAAGGAAGGCACTTCTACACTTTATTTTATAAGAAAGACGATAATGAATTTGGCCCCGATTATATTGAATGAGGCCCGCCGGCTTAATATCCCTATACCTGACGAGAGTTATGATATGGCTGAATTCCCCGGTATTATAACCGGCGAAATACTCGATTTTAATATCGATGATACGGATAAAGACCAGCAGAAGAAACATATCGTTAAAATTGCAAGTGAATTTTTATCTATAGCGGCAACTTTTGATCATCTCAAATTTTATGAGCCATATGATTTCCAAGAGATATTGAAGATTGTTCCCGAAAAGGTCAATGAAGTGAATATGAGGCGTTTTGAAATGCTGGTGCATAATCTTCAATCCTCTTTTGATACATATGTGATCCACGGCGGATACCGTTTTGGTAACAAGAAGCTCAAAGATTTACGGGGTTTTTTTTCGGTTGTATTTCACCTTCTTCAAATGATCGGAAGGCTATTGCATTTTTATGAGAGGCATCTTCACAAAGCAGGATATAAAAACATTTACAAAAAGGTTCAGGACCGATTATCCGCCCTGATTGATCCGGAAGAGCTTCTTGACCGCACCATTAATTACGGATTCTACTATGTCTGCCACTTTCTTACAACCGGCAAAGAACTGGCCCGGGAGATACTCAATGAAAATATTGAGCGCTCTTCCATTATTGTGGGCGTTCCTGTAAAGCTTGGTTTTCACAGCAGACCCAGCCTTTTAGTGGCTAAGATCGTTCAGCACTACGGGGGTCAGGTGGAACTTTGTGTCGGTCAAGACCGGTTTGATGCCAGCAGTGTACTGGATATTCAATGGGCAGGGGGCAAGATACAGAAAGAAAACATTGCCGAAGTTGTTTTTGAAGGGGATATCCGAGCGTTAGAGGATATTGAAATCCTTGCAGGTGTCAATTACGGTGAAGATACAATGGGCAAAGGGATTCCTCTTCCCAAGGAGCTGAAATACCTAAAATAACATTCTTTTAACTAAATAACCATTAACAGTCTGTAAGTTCAGGACTATTGACTTAGTTTAAATTCAGATGCAACATATTTTAAATAGAAATCCACACCTTGAAAGCGTATAAAAGATGAACGTCGAACATCGAACATCGAACGTTGAACTTCGAATAATGTGTTCTACCATTTATAACAAGGACAAAGCGAAGCGCCTTCCACATTCGACGTTCGACGTTGAATGTTCGATGTTCGATGTTCAAATTTCGAGGCAAGTGTTCAAGCCGCAAAAAATGCCATATATTTTCATTAAGTTATAGAATTTCGAAACGTTATATTATGGTTTCTGCAATTATTGTTGCCGCCGGCAAAGGCATCCGGATGAATGACCCAACCCGTAAGCAGTACCTGGACCTTGCCGGCCGACCCATTTTGGCTTATTCGGTAATGGTATTTGATACCTGTGAGCTGATAGATAAAACTTTTCTTGTTCTCCCCAAAGAAGATATCGAATATTGCCGAAAAAATATACTTTCCTTGCTTGAACTTAAAAACGAGCTTAAACTTGTGCCTGGCGGTGAACAACGGCAGAACTCCGTATATAACGGACTTCAAGCCGTAAACAAAAAGACCGATACGGTGGTTGTCCATGACGGCGTGCGTCCTTTTATTCAATCCGATGAACTGGAATCGTGCATACTCGGCGCAAGAAAATTCGGTGCATGTATCCTCGGCATACCTGCCGGTGATACCATTAAGAGTGTCGGGAAATCGGGTGTTATTGAGAAAACACTTTCAAGAAACAGCATTTGGCTTGCCCAGACCCCGCAGGCGTTTAAATATGAATTGATCATAAGAGCCCATGAGACTGCACGGCGTGATGGATATACCGGATCTGACGATGCATCCCTTGTGGAACGGCTGGGCAAAGACGTAAGGATTATTAAGGGTAGCAAAAAGAATATAAAGATTACTGTCCGGGAAGATCTGGTTATTGCATGTGCGATGCTTGATGCAATAACCAGATAGCCAGCTTCGATGTTTTTGTGCGATCCCTTAGGATGATGGTCTCGTAAAAAGTCGTCACCCCGGCGAAAGCCGGGAACCAGATCAGTCATAACTTTATGAAAACACTGGATTCCGGCTTTCGCCGGAATGACAAAAAAAGATGTTTTTTGACTTTTTACGAATTCATCAAGGATTGATAACTCGTAAAAAGTCTGATTTAGACGGTTTCGTAAAAAGTTCAAATTCAAGGCGTGCAAATTTTGTAATCATGAGGCGTACTTTTCGTACGTTGAATGATTTCAAAATGCAGCACAACGCAGAAGTTGGACTTTTTACGAGACCGTCAAGGATTTGTAATGCCTATTTATGAATATGAACATCTAAAAAAACCATGCTCACTGGGCAGAGCATTTGATGTGAAGCAGTCGATTCACGAAAAATCGCTGATGCAATGCCCTAACTGTGGCGGGCCGGTGCGCAAGCTCATTTCTCGAATCAATATCAGCACACCCAAAACCAACAGCGAACTCCGCGATCTTGGATTTACCAAGCTTGTAAAGAGAGATGACGGCGTTTATGAGAATGTAACGGCTCGTGATGGTGATAGTCGTATGGTCGTCCGGGGCAAACCAGAAACCCTGCCGGATCTGAA
>JASFHC010000064.1:0-10267 GCA_050123435.1 Desulfobacterales bacterium | reverse complement strand
GGAGTCAGGTCAATTTCAAGCACAGGATCTGACAAGCCAAGGGCCCTATTAAGGGAAGAACCCACCGAAAAGTTTCGGCCGAGTTCCATGACGCCGTCACTATTGGCACTGAGCTCAAGTTCCATCTCGCTGCAGAGCATCCCTTCTGAAACCTCTCCACGAATTATACTTTTTTCTAAAATTGTTCCTTTTGGGAAACAGGTGCCGGGCATGGCGCAGGGTGCAAGCATATCATTTTTGACATTTGGGGCGCCGCAGACAACAGTGACCATGCGGTCACCGATATCGACTCTGCAGAGTTTCAATTTGTCGGTATTGGGATGAGGATCAATCTTGGATAATCGGCCGATGACAACACTGTTTAAATAATCATAACGGTCTGAAACCGCTTCAACTTCAAGACCGGCCATGGTGAGGGCATCGGCCAAATCGCTGACACTAATATTAATTTCTATATATTCTTTTAACCAGCTTAAACTGATCTTCATATTAAAACTGCCTTAAAAATCTCAGGTCATTTTCAAAATACTTACGAATGTCATCAATTCCATATTTCAGCATGGCAATCCGCTCTACGCCCATCCCGAAAGCAAAACCGGTATAACAGGTGGTATCGTATCCAACGTTTTCAAATACTGCGGGGTGAACCATGCCGGCGCCGATAACTTCAAGCCAACCGGTATGTGAGCATACCCTACATCCTTCCCCTTTACACATAACACATCGAATATCAACTTCAGCACTCGGTTCTGTAAAAGGAAAAAAGCTGGGCCGAAATCTAAGACTGGTCTCCGGGTCGAATATCTGGTGAACAAATGTGGTCAAGACTCCCTTAAGGTCACCGAAGGATACTTTCTCATCGACCAGAAGTCCTTCAACCTGGTGAAACATGGGCGTGTGTGTTAAATCGGAGTCACAGCGGTATACTTTGCCTGGCGCAATAATTCTCACCGGAGGTTTTTGCTTTTCCATTATTCGGGGCTGAGTAGGAGACGTATGAGTACGAAGGACAATGTTGTTTGATATATAAAATGTGTCCTGCATATCTCTTGCAGGATGATTTTTAGGGATATTAAGGGCTTCAAAGTTGTAATAATCCGTTTCAACCTCAGGCCCTTCAGCGACATCGAATCCCAGTCGTATAAAAATATCGCATATTTGCTGAGTAATCTGAGTAATTGGATGCAACGATCCTTGACGGACGGCTCTTCCAGGCAGCGAAACATCAATCCAGTTGTCAGTTTCATAAGACGGAGTTTCAAGTCGCTTTAAAGCGTTTTTGAATAATTCATCAAGGATTTCCTTTGCTTGGTTTGCTTTTTTTCCTGCTTCTGGTCTGATTTCCTTTGGCAGGTTTGAAATGTTCCTCAAATATTGAGTCACCGCACCCTTTCGACCCAAATATCTGACCGAAAGGGCTTTGATGCTTTCACTATCAGAAGCAGCTTCAAGTTCCTTCAGAGCCTCTTTTTTAATCTGTTCTATGGTTTTTTCCAATTTTTCGTTTTATCTTTGACTACAAATTGGTTGGCTTTATTCATCTTGCCATGTAGCGGAAGAAGGTTGAAATAGAATTAATAAAATTGTGTTTCATAATAAACGATTAATTACAATAGGTTGTAGAATTCCCGAGTAACTTCTCGATACGTTCTGGTGTATGAAATAATCCTAATTGACCCGACTCCATAATTTATTGAGATGCTACATTCCCGAGACGTTGAGTTACAGTTGTTCTGATGCTAAATTTGCAATTTGAGCAAATCCTGATGGATCAGATATTGCTAATTCAGCCAAAACTTTTCGGTCCAGATTAATATCGGCAAGTTTTAATCCGTGTATGAACTTACTGTAAGATAAGTTATTCATTCGTGCCGCAGCGTTAATTCTTGTAATCCAGAGCTTCCGGAAATCACGCTTGCGTGCCTTACGATCCCGATAAGCGTACATAAGCGCCTTATCCACAGCATCAGCTGCAGTACGAAATAGTTTACTACGGCCTCCACGATGCCCTTTTGCCAACTTCAAAATTTTTTTTCTGCGTCTTTTTGCTTTAAAACCTCTTTTGACTCGCATAAATCTTCTCCTAAATATTCTGATTTGGTAATTCGCTGACGTATGCTCGATACCAATGAAACTATTACAGCTCAGACGGGGCCAAGCACACCTTGAGAGACCTTTCCCCGGTTAAATAATAAAAACGGGTTTAACCGGGGAGGCAAAACTGAACGTTTTTCAAAGTTCTCTTTGCAGCGCTGAAATTTTCTACCCCAAAAAAATGAAAAACCACAATGCCAAGCATAAATTCACTATCCATTGGGAAGAAGCAGGCTGACCATCTTTTTATCAGATTTTTTGATGAGTTGACTCTGCCGTAATGCACGTTTTCGTTTAGTGGTTTTTTTTGTTAGAATATGATTTGCATGTGATTTTGCAAAGACGAATTTGCCTGTACCCGTTTTTTTAAAGCGCTTTGCAGCAGCCTTATTTGTTTTAATTTTCGGCATGATATTTACTCCGTTAGGTAAAACATAGATGGCGTGAGCCACAGACATATGCAAGCCCACGCCATCTTTATGAAAAATAAATAAAAATACTTTTCTTAATAAATTGAGATGGTTTAAATTCTCCTTGTTATCGAGAACTTATCACCCAAGCAATTATGATGAATTCATAAAAATTCGAAATTATCGATGGTGTTTGAACACAATTATTTTGTTGATTGTTTTGGCGATAGGACCATAATCATTGTGCGACCTTCAAATTTGGGCGGTTGTTCAACCGATGAAATTTCTTCAGTATCCTTAATAACCCTTTCGAGCAAATCCCGGCCCTGCTGAGAAAGCGTGATCTCACGTCCTCTGAAAATAACGGTTACCTTGACCTTGTCTTTTCTTTCAATAAACTTTTTGATATGATTAATTTTGGTCTTAAGATCATGTTCACCGGTCTTTGGACGTAACTTTATTTCCTTTAGCTGAAATGTAGTCTGCTTCTTTTTTGCTTCCTGTCTCTTTTTGGTCAGTTCATATTTATACCGCCCGTAATCCATTATTTTACAGACAGGCGGATTGGCGTTGGGAGAAATTTCCACCAGGTCAAGACCAAAATCATTAGCAACAGCAATTGCTTTGTAAGTAGGGATCACTCCGATCTGATTGCCGTCAGGATCTATTACGCGGACTTCTTTTGCCCTTATATTTCTATTAATATTAATTCTACTTGATCTGCTTGCCCTATTTGTACGTCTTGGTATAGCTATGCGTTCACCTCCTGAACCGTGAATTATTGCCAGTACTTACAATATGGAATTACCGGACGACCTATTAGTACGTATTCCATATTGTGAGCTATTAACCTAATTTGAATCTTGAAATATATAACAATATTAATAAATGCAAGCAAAAAATGCAAGTGAATAAATCCAGATATTAAATCACAAATCGAGGTTTTATAACGTCCTATAACGGACTTAAAAAAAGAAATTCCTATTACGTTTACATTCCATCGGGCTTGTAAAATTTCCAAAACGATTTTACTGGCTGAGAGTATATCCGGCTAACTGGCTTCCCCGCCAGTAAGAATTTTTTGGATTTTTAAAAAAAGCCTTGAAAAGGTTCAGGCTCTCTTTGCGCAAAATGCTCGGCACAATTGAAATCCGAGAATCTTTATAAAGCGGAGTCAGTTTGGTCAAATCACAGCTTGTGCCTCCTCCCATTATATCTTCATAGGCATAAACGATTTCACTGATACCACTTAGAATCATAGCCCCCATGCACATAATACAGGGTTCCAAGGTTGTAAAAAGAACGACTCTATTTTGGGCAGTATTTATTTTTAAATCGGTTAGCTGCTTTAGTGCTATGATTTCGGCATGGTCAATTTCATTTGGAAAATTTCCTGATGTACCTTTTCTGGAACCGGTTGCCAAAATCCTGTCCCCATGCACGATTACACAGCCTACCGGGAATTCTCCTGCAGACAGAGCTTTCTTCGCCTGTATCAATGCCTTACCCATAAAATGTTTATAATCCACGTCGTTCTCTAAGCTTTTTTGTACTAAATTATAGATGTTATTCCTTTACAGGTGATGTTAGAAATTGCATCTGCTGTCATCACACGTACAGCTTCCATCGACCTCAAAAGCGTAAATAATTTTAGATTCCATTTCAGCCTGTTTGGGTGAGACAGGATCAAAATTTATATTGGCAATCTTGTCAATGAGTTCAACTTTTTCAGGTATAGATTCAAGGCCCATAGAGATCACTTTGCCGGTCCCTCCTTCGAGAATGTCTGCATCCTCACCGTTTGTTACAACAACTATCGGCACTTGATACGGAGCCACGAGTCTTGAGGCAGCCAGCGCGGGACGATGCCGAGTTACCAGAGAACCGGGACCATATTTTAGAATAATACAGATTTTGCCTGCGAGTTTAATGGTATAATCTATGTTTAAAACAGCTTTCTTGTTAGCAGCTGTTATAAAAAGTTTACGACCAGGTTCGATCTCCTTTTTAAGATATCCTTTATGTTCCACAAAAAGGCGAGCCAGTTTCTGTCTGTATCTTTCGTCATGTGTGTCTTCGATTGTTTCACCGGTAATATAATCGACCAGTTCGCCGAGTATGAGATGATGCCCTTGTGTATTTTTCAACTTTTCAAACCTCTCTAAGCCTGATATCCTCTAAGTTCTATCGAGTTACCATCCGACCGTCTCAGATCCCGAAATTGTCAACTTATTTTATCATAATTCTTTAACGAGCAAATTGGACTTTTTGCGAGACCATCCCTGTTGGATTTTAATCATTATTTGTTTTTTGGTTCTTGTGCATTGATTTTTTCCAGAACATACTTAAAATTCAATTATAATCACTAAAAACATAAAACAAGACTTTCAGGATGTAAAGTTTCAAATATCCCTTTACAATTCATTCTTCCTGTGAATAACTGATATCATATGAATATCCGAGAAGAATTTGAAAAGCGTGAAAAAGGCTTCATATCTCCATTCGGATGTTTAAGCGCCGAATCCCGAGGCCGAAGGAAAAAGGAGCCTTTATGTCCTATCCGAACCGTTTTCCAGGTGGACAGGGACCGGATTGTATATTCCAATGCCTTCAGACGCTTAAAGTATAAAACCCAGGTTTTTTTGTCTCCTTTAGGTGACGAGTACCGAACCCGCCTTACCCATACACTCGAAGTGTCAGAAATAGCAAGAACAATAGCACGAGCTATGCGTCTTAACGAGGATCTGACCGAGGCCATAGCCTTAGGCCATGACTTGGGTCATACCCCCTTTGGTCATGGCGGTGAGGCAATACTCAAAGAAATATATTCATCGGATTTCACACATAAAGAACAGAGCCTTCGTGTTGTTGATGTTCTGGAAAAGAATGGTGAAGGACTAAATCTCACATTTGAGGTTCGAGACGGAATTTTAAAGCATTCCAAGGGGTATGGAAAAATCATTCCGGATGATCCAAATGAACGGGCCGTTACAATTGAGGGAAATGTCGTCCGTATCGCTGACATTATGGCATATCTTAATCATGATTTGGATGATGCCATCCGTAGCGGTGTTATCAACAGAAATCAAGTCCCTGATTCATGTGTTAAAATTCTTGGACGGACACATTCTGAACGCGCAAATAGCATGATAAAGGATCTTGTATTTTCAACGACTATTCGCGAGGGAAAATTATGTCTGCAAATGAGCGATGAGGTTTATTCTACCATGACCGAACTCAGGGAATTCCTTTATGAAAATGTGTATCGTTCATCACAGGTTCATGGAGAATTTATCAAGGCCAAAAAGATTCTATCCGAACTTTACACGTTTTGTTTGGAAAACAATAAAATGTTTCAAAAAGAACTTAAAGCCATGCATATGGAAGCGTGCAATCATGATAACCAACCCGCTGAGAGGATTGTTTGTGATTTCATCGCAAGCATGACAGACCGATACGCCCTCGATCTTTACGCAAAAATCTTTTTCCCTTCACCTCAGTTTTGACGCTCTCGTAAAAGACTTTTTGAAAAAGCGTCAATTTTAGCCCGAACAATTTTTATGCTCGACCATCTATCGATACAACTATGACGTCACGACCAAATATATTGCGAATGCTACCAAAAACAGATAGCAAAACCCATGCGCCTTTTTTAGAACGATTAAAAATAATTTATTCGGCTATGGATAAAAAATATCAAGAAGCCGCTGATTATTACAATTTTCATTGTACCGGCTGCGAGGACAGTTGCTGTTTTACCCGCTTCTATCATCATACCCTTCTGGAATACCTTTATGTCATGGAAGGGTACCATAGCCTTGTTAATGAAAAGAAGGTCGAGGTAAAACACAGAGCTTTGGAAGTTTGTCGGAAAACCCGTGTGGCTGATGAAAAAGGGACTCCTGTCAGATGGATGTGTCCCCTTAATGTTAACCATATGTGTTTGATTTATACGTACCGGCCAATGATATGCAGATTGCATGGTATTCCCTACGTACTTCAGAGGCCCGGTCAGGGGGTGTTGTATGCCGAGGGCTGTGGGGTTTTTGCCGAACAGTGTCAAGGAAAAGAGCGCTTCGAATTTGACCGGACATCTTTTTACATAGAAATGGCCGAACTGGAAAAGGAATTGAAACAGGCGGTCGGTATGACGCAAAAGATAAAAATGACTGTGGCTCAGATGATAACAACTTTAATGCTCTAATTTTAAGCACGTTAGATCATTTCAATCCATATGAAATATATAGAAATAGAAGATATAGACAAACTACCCGGAAAACGACTTAAAGAGGAGGATAATTTTAATTTTCGGTGTTACCCGGGGATTGCCTGTTTTAATCGATGTTGCCGCAATCTTAATCTTTTTTTATACCCTTACGATGTTATCCGGCTGAAAAAGAGGCTTCAAATCTCTACAGACAAGTTTATTGACAAGTACGTGGATGTTGTGTTGAGATCTTCCAATTTTTTCCCGGAAGTGCTTCTTCGGATGGCTGAAAACAAAGAAAGAACCTGTCCGTTTCTGGTTGAATCGGGCTGCTCGGTTTATCCTGACCGTCCGGACACTTGCCGAACCTTTCCCATTGAACAGGGCGTTTTTTATGATGCCAAACATCATAAAACAAAACGAATTCATTTTTTCAGACCGCCCGAATTCTGTCTGGGGCAGCACGAAAAAAAAACCTGGACACTCCGAACATGGTCAAAGGACCAGGACACGGCGTTGTATAACAAAATGACGCTGCTCTGGTCAGAGGTAAAACGGTTGTTTCAAACCGATCCCTGGGGCTCTCAAGGTCCGGAAGGGCCTAAAGCAAAAATGGCCTTTATGGCAACTTATAATGTAGATCAATTTCGTGATTTTTTATTCAACAGCACATTCTTAAAACGATACAAGGTAAAATCCGGACTGTTAAAAAAAATCCGGACTGATGATGTGGCATTGCTCAAGTTCGGTTTTGATTGGGTCAAATTTTACGTCTGGGGGATTAAAACCAAATCTTTCAGACTAAGATAGCGACCATCTGCGAGCATTGTCTTCCGAATTAGTAACGTCTCATTTCATCTGCTTAAAAAGTATCTTTAAAGATAGACCAAAAACTCCATGGCTATTCTCCATGGATCCTTTTTCCTCGGCGGTTCGGTTTCAGGCCATCAGAGCCACCCGGGGACGGAGTACAATTTGAATATTGGATAAGAAAATGAGAAAATTTTTTTTTCTATTGATTGTTTGTCTTCCTGCAACGGGTTGGACTGCTCATCTTCATTATGCGCTTGGAGTCCAGATAACCCCCTATGAAGAAAAAATTACCGGCACGGCCCGTATTAAAGCTTATGTCGATATGAAAATTAATTTAAGTGTCCGTAATCTGCACGAGCTGAAAGTAGATGGGATCGCTAACGTTACCACCGCTGATGACAGCATGAATCTGTCTGTGCAAGCCGGTAAAGAAATAACTATAAGTTATGAGGCTCTGTTCAACCAAAAGGGTACCAATTTTATTGACAAAGACAATGTGTTTTTAATGGACAATTGGTATCCGCGTCCGGGTCCGGATGTTCCGGTTGAGTATAATCTTGTCGTAACGTTACCGGAAAATTTTATAGCCATCTCAGAATCTGAATCTGTAACCATCCAAAAAAGTGGAAAAACAAAATTGTTTGATTTTAAGTTCGATCACCCGTTGGAGAGTTTACATCTGGCGGCTTCAACTCGGTATGTTGTACAAAAAGACCAATATAAGAATATCGTTATAGAATCTTATTTTTTCGAAGAAGATGCTCAGCTTTTAGACACATATATTGCGTATACTAAAAAGTATTTGGCAATGTACGAGACTATGCTTACATCCTATCCATACAAGCGTTTTGCTATTGTGGAAAATATTTTCCCCACAGGCTATTCAATGCCGACTTTTTCTCTACTGGGTAAGCAGGTGGTGAATTTGCCATTTATTGTCAAGACATCTTTGGGACATGAAATTTTGCACCAATGGTTCGGCAATTCCATTTTTATCGATTTTGCATTCGGAAATTGGGCAGAAGGACTCACCACTTATCTGGCGGATCATCACTATGCGGCTCTTGACGGCAAAGACGGAGCTTATCGTAAACAAATCCTGGTAGATTACGATGCCTATGTAACTGCCGGCAATGCCATGGCTGTGAGTGATTTTTTCGGAAGACGAAATAAAGCCCATGGCGTAATAGGTTATGGAAAATCAGCAATTCTCTTTCATGGATTACGAGAGATCTATGGTGACGATTTGTTTCTTTCAGCCATACGGAATTTCATCCATGACAATAGCTTTCGCAAAGCTTCCTGGCAGGATATACAGCGGTCGTTTGAAAAAGTAACCGGAAAAAAACTGAACCCATACTTCGAATACTGGCTCAGCCGTAAAGATATCCCCCGGCTTGAGGTAAAAAATGCCAAGTTGTGTGTCCAGCAGGGACAACTTAGGCTCAATTTCGAACTATTACAAAAGGGAAAAGCTTATCCGCTGATTGTCCCCGTATCCTTGTACACCGACACGGGCAAACGCATGCAATTTGTGAATGTGAAAAAATCTAACGAGCAGATCAGTCTTTTTATGGATGAGATGCCCTATAAAGCGGTCATTGATGAAAACTACATAATTATGCGACACTTAGCTCCTGAAGAAATTCCTCCGGTTCTGGCCGGCATTATGGGCAAACAACAGCTAACAGTGGTTGTTTCATCCACGCAACGGAGCATATACCAACCGATTGTCGACGCTCTTGGGATTGAAAATATTACTTATGTAACCCCAAGGAACCTCACATTTCGTGATATCAAAGAAAATTCGGTTCTGATTTCGGGGTTTAATAATCCTGCGGTAAATATGCTATTCGGAAAACAGGCGGTTCCAAAAGACGGCGTAAGTATAAAAGTTTATAAAAATCCATACAACCTATCGGAGTGTATTGCTCTGTTACATGCCAAAAACAAAACAGAAGCTCAAGCGGTACAGCACAAAATACCGCATTACGGCAAATACACCGAGCTCGCTTTTAGAGGCGGGCGGAACACCTGCAAAACTACTGCTCAAGCAGCTAACGGCATACCGGTGGTGTCGCGTCCGGCGCCCCGGGTTTTAACTCCTGACAGGCTTACAACCGTGAACCGTATTATTCCATATCTTACCGCATCCCGCATTATTTACATAGGAGAAAGGCACGACCAGTTCGCACACCATATTAACCAGTTGCAAATTATTAAAAAGCTCAATAACGCCGGATATAAACTGGCTGTGGGCATGGAAATGTTCCAAAAGCCTTTTCAACCGGTGGTGAATGATTATTTGGCCGGGAGGATTGACGAACATAAATTTTTGCAAAAGACCGAATATTTCAGTCGGTGGCGGTACGATTATAATTTGTATAAACCGATCATCGATTATGTCAAACAACAAAACTTACCTCTTGTTGCCCTCAATATTCACAGTGATATCAGCCGTAAAATAGCCCGTGGCGGCATATACAGCCTATCGGATAATGAGAAGAAACAGCTTCCCGATTCCATGGATTTTTCAAATGAATGCTACCGGAAGGATTTGAACGAGGTGTTCCCATTACACAAGGAACAAGGGGAGTTAAAAAATTTTAGTTATTTTTACCAGGCACAAATTCTGTGGGATGAAGTCATGGCGGAATCCGCCCAGAAATTCCTAGCAGATAATCCCGGACATAACTTGGTGATACTGGCGGGAAATGGTCACCTTAGACATAAACATGGAATT
>JASFHC010000063.1:0-10373 GCA_050123435.1 Desulfobacterales bacterium | reverse complement strand
TGTTTTGGTCTTGTTTTCCATAAGTATTTTTATTTTTTTAGTTAGCGTATCAATAAACTATGGTTCCGAGTCAATATGATTATTTCATACACCAGAACTTATTGAGAAATTACCCTTTTTATTAATTCATAGTCAAAAAAATGACATTGCTTCTTTAGCGTCACTTTCTCCATGAACGCCAGGGTTCGGTCCCAAACCATGAATGGTTTCAGAAAACTCTGTAACTACCTGTTGCCAGAGCTGTCCTTCAGAAGATGATACCCAAGTATAACGGAATCTATCCGTATGAATGCCCATGAACGGTAAAAATTGCTTAAGGACCTCCAGGCGCCGCCTTGCATAAAAATTACCCTCGTTATAATGGCAATCTTTAGGATGACAACCGGATACCAGCACGCCGTCAGCACCGTAAATAAGAGCTTTGAAAACAAACAGAGGATCCATACGCCCGGTACACGGAATACGGATGATACGCAAATCCGTGGGTTGGTTAAAACGGCACACACCGGCAGTGTCTGCACCGCCATAGGAGCACCAGTTGCATAAAAATCCTACAATTAATAAATTTTTTTTTGTTGTGGATTCCTCCTTAGAATTAACCATGCCGTTCCCCAGCACACAAGACGTCGATTTCGGCAAGGATCTGATCATCCGTGCAATGTTGTAGTTGTATGGCCTTGGGCGGACAGGTCGCGTTGCACAAGCCGCACCCCTGACACACCGTATCCAGAACATCTGCCTTTTGTGACCCGTCCCGTAAGGTCTTCCACTGAATCGAGCCAAATGGACAGACATCAATACATTTTCCGCAACCAATACACATCCGTTCATTGACGCTGGCGATCTGAGGATCTGTCTCAATGGTATCCCGGGAGAAAAGTGCCTGGGTTTTTGCCGCAGCAGCACTGCCTTGGGCCACTGAAGCCGGAATATCTTTGGGGCCTTGGCAGACTCCTGCAAGGTAAACGCCTGCGGTATTGGTTTCCACGGGACGTAATTTGGGATGACTTTCCATAAAAAACCCATACTCGTCATAAGAAATTCGAAGTTTTTCGGCCAAATCTTTTGCTCCGACAGATGCGGCCACACCGGTTGCCAGAACTACCAGATCGGCATCAACTTCTACCTGCAAGCCGAGCAAAGTGTCTATTCCCTGAACAATGAGGTGTTCTTCCTTGGGATATATCTTACCGACTCGGCCCCGGATATACTGAACGCCATAATCTTCCTGAGCCCGTCGTACAAACTCCTCGTAATTTTTTCCCGGCGCACGGATATCCATATAAAATACATAGCAGTTACAATCCGGGATATGATCTCGTGCCAATATTGCCTGTTTTGCGATGTACATACAGCATATTCCCGAACAATACGGACGTCCTACGGAAGGGTCGCGGGACCCCACACAGGCGATAAAAACAATATTTTTGGGTTCTTTGCCATCGGACGGACGAAGAATATGTCCGCCGTACGGACCCGAAGCATTCACAAGTCGTTCAAATTGCATCCCTGTGATGACATCCGGATACTGTCCAGCTCCGTATTCGCCATAAATCGAATGGTCGACCAGATCAAAGCCCGTAGCAACAATGATGGCGCCCACTTCTTCCACTACGGTTTCATCTTTCATATCAAATCGGATAGCGTCCACCGGACAGATCTTTTGACATATCCTGCATTTCTCTTTTATCAGATACCAGCAATATTTTGGATCAATTCTTGCTCTCTTGGGGATTGCCTGGGGAAAGGGGATATTGATTGCCGTTGTGGTATCCAATCCCTCATTGAACCCATCAAAAGATTTTTTTGCCGGACACTTTTCCGTGCACAGCCCGCAACCGGTACAGGCATCCCAATCCACATATGTCGCTTTTTTCCGGATATCCACTTTGAAATTACCCATATATCCCGATACAGACTCAATTTCACTATAGGCATAAAGATGGATATTTTCATTTTGGGCAACATCTACCATTTTCGGTCCCAGGATACACGAAGAACAGTCAATTGTGGGGAACGTCTTGTCAAGTTTGGCCATCTTGCCGCCGATGGTCGATTCCCGTTCAACCATGACAACCTCCAATCCCCCTTCAGCGCAATCCAGAGCAGCCTGGATACCGGAAATTCCACCACCAACGACCAGTACCCGTTTATTAATGGGAACCTGTGAAGAAAAGAGCGGCTGATTAAAACGCAGCTTTTCTACTGACATTCGGACCAAATCAATGGCTTTTCGCGTATTGGCCTCTATATCCTTGCTGATCCAGGAGCAGTGCTCTCGGATATTGGCCTGTTCGAACATATAACGGTTCAGGCCTGCTTTTTCCACGGCCCGGCGAAACGTTACTTCATGCATACGGGGTGAACAGGCCGCGACCACGACGCCCTGTAGATCGTATTTTTCTATGGCGTGCTGGATTTCCTGCTGACCCGGTTCCGAACAGGTATACATATAATCCGTGGCGTAAACCACATCCGGATATTCCAGGGCTTTACGTGAAACCGCATCCGTATCTACCGTAGCGGCAATATTTGTTCCACATTTACATATAAAAACGCCGATCCGCATATGTTTTTACCTCAAGCGCTTATCGATTCGGTCTGGTTTTCGAGTGGTTCAGATGTTTCCTTGAAGAGATCATCAGCACTGACAAACAGCTTGTCAAGGCCGAGCTTTTTGGGATCGATCCCCAGAGCAAAACCAAGGAGCTGCGTAATATACACCACCGGCATTTGGAACGTCGTATGCCAGTATCGATTGACCTGAGACTGGCGCAAATCCAAATTCTGTTGGCATAACGGACATGCCACCGCTACGGCAGCGGCGCCCAAACGCCGGGCCATATCCAGAATTCTTCCGGTCATTTTACCTACAATATGGTTTTGGGTAACCCCATAGGCCGCTCCACAACACTCGGTTTTATAGGGAAATTCGGGAACAGACGCACCCATTGCCTGAAGCAATTTGTCCATTGAGATCGGATTTTCCGGGTCGTCAAATTGAGCAAATTCCGGCGGACGCGAAAGCAGACAACCATAATAGGGCACAATCACTTTATTTGAAAGCCGATACCGTATCCGTTTATGGATTGCTTTTAGGCCGATATCCTCGTACAGCAGTTGCAGTACGGAAATCGCTCGAATCTGTCCCGAAAAAGGCATCTGTAGTATGTTCAGAAAGGAGTGTTGTTTTTCTTCATACTCTCTGATGGCTCCTTTGAGGGCCTTTAGACAGCTCGGACATGGCGTCATAACAACATCAAAGCCCATTTCTTGCGCCAATGCCAGGTTCCGTCCCGCCAAAGCCGCTCCGAGCAAAGGATCGTATGAGTGTGCCGGTGTTGAACCGCAGCAGTTCCAATCAGGGATCTCTACAAGTTCAATGCCCAAAGCCGTGCACAGTGCACGGGTCGATTGATCAAACTCAACAGAGGTTCCCGTTACAGAACATCCCGGGTAATAGGCAATGCGTTTTGCCGTCTGATTCATAATGACTTTTGGCTAATCGATGTTCTTTTTATTACGATAATCTTCAAAACGTTTGAAAATATCGGAAACTTGTTTCCGCCCATGAATTCGGTGCGGTGTTATGGGGAGCTTACCTTTCTTAAGCACCTTGGGCGCAAGATCGATGTCCGTAAAAGGCTTTTTGGCTTTAAGGTTGTACGTGGCAATCAGTCCGGTTTCGAACACACGTCCGAAGATTTTTACGGATTTGATGAATTCGTCATAAAAGAGTTGGATATTTTTTATGGAAACCGTGTCTTGCTCAACCGAAAGAAATCGCAAGGTTTCCATAACGCGTGCAATATCGATATTGCAAGGGCATCGGGTCGTGCAGGCCTGGCAGTCGGCACACAACCAGACAGAACGAGATCGCAACACCGCCTCCTTCTGACCCAGCTGGATCAAGCGCATGATCTGATTGACAGGATAATCATAAACATAGGTATAGGCGCAACTTGCGCTGCAATTGCCGCACTGATAGCATTTGGAAATCTGCTGTCCGCTTTCTGTTTCCACTTGATGGATAAAATTTTCATCACAGTCCCGTGGCATCCGGAGATCATTTACAAGTGCCATTTAATATTTCCCTTTTGATGTATAAGATCGATCAAGCACTGCTTCCGTTGTAACCGAAGTCGACCAATAATTGTTGAAATTCATATTTTACGCGCTGATACATGCGGGAGTTTTCTATGGCAAATGCGCATTGTTGAGCAACGGCACTGGCAAACCGAATTTCCTCTTCACCGAAAGACCGATCCCCTCCAGTGAAAATGGTTAACTCTCCGATGATTTTCTTTCGTACAACGAGAGGAATGGTAAGGATTTTACGAATATTTTCCTTAATTATTTCTGCCCGAAATTCAATCCTGGGATCTGTCTTTACGTCGTCGATGACGATAATTTTTTCGATCATTTTCTGATCCATACCGCGTTTTTCCTTTATGGGTCCTATCTTTAAAAACTCTTCGCTCAGACCGTGAGATGCGGCCAGTTTCAATTGTTGTGTCTTGGCATCCAATAGACGTATCTGGGTGCCGCGAGCTCCCAGTACACTTGTAATTTTGTTGACTGCAAGTTGCATAACTTTTTTTATGTTCAATGTGGAGTTGATGGCGCTACTGATTTCTTGAAAACTGAGAAGGAACTGTCGTTCGCGCTCCAACAAATGATACATACTGCGTCTCAAAATAAAGGACACTACGGCACGGCTGGTGATCGCTCTGGCAAATTTTACATCCGTTCGGGTGAGCTCCCCGACTTTATCATCAAATAAAGCAACCACCGAAATATTCTCCTGATACACTTCGATAGGAAATAATAAAACGGAACCGATGCCTTCCGCAGTCATGGCTTTATAGTCAGGGGTTTTTTCCATCTTCCGGATGTCCTGAATGACAAAGGTATCTTCCGGAATTCGTGAAAATATACTCTCAGGCGAATCACTTAACTCAGAATAAATGAAATCTTCACTTAAGCCGAAACTGGATACCAATTCCAGTTGTTTATCTTGGGAAAACTTCACTCTGATATTGCTGCGACCGAAATCGAGAGCTTTTGTCTGCCGCTCCACATGTTCTCCCTCAGGAGATTTTATTTTAATGAAACAGCCCTTAATGTTAAGCGTTTGCGTTACAATTCGTGTAACAAGATTCAATACCTTTCGCTCATCCGCCCCCTCGCATATGGCTCGGTTGGCTTCTGCAAATGGTGATAAGTAGTCTGGAGAGCTCATGTGTTATAACCCCTTCCTATCTAAATATTTTCATTCAGCATCTCATCGGATGCCGATAATAGTTTTTTTTGAACTTTAACCCAAAAATTCCTGATGAACAACAGTTTTTGGAAATATCTTAAAAAAATGCCTTAAATTACTTAAATACATTGCAAGTTTTATCTATTGGTTGATAGAAACTTATATTCGGAAATTTTCATGAAAATTTTTTCAGATTTTCGTTAAATTTTGGAGGCCGTCCTTGTCGAGCATAAAAGATTTAACAAGACTTATGCAGGAGCTTCAGGATCAGATTAGGGCCTGCATGCGTTGCGGCATGTGCCAAGCAGTGTGCCCCTTGTATGCGGAAACCGGTCTTGAATCAGATGTGGCCCGCGGAAAACTGGCATTACTAGAGGGACTTGTGCAGCAACTTTTTATGGACCCTAAAGGTGTGAACGACCGTCTTAACAAGTGCCTTCTGTGCGGATCATGTGCCGCAAACTGTCCCAGCGGCGTGAATGTTTTTGAAATTTTCATAAAGGCGCGTGCCATTATCACCGGCTTCATGGGTCTTTCTCCGGTAAAAAAGGTAATTTTGAGGGGGGTGCTGTCTCAACCAGAGATCTTTGACAGCATGCTAGAGGGGGGGGCTAAATTTCAAAAAATTTTTACGCGACCGGTAAGCGATCGTATCGGAACATCCTGCGCCCGGTTGGTTTCACCATTGCTTAGAAACCGTCATTTTAAACCACTTGCTCCGGTACCGTTTCATCGTATGATTCCATTTTTAAATACAGAACGGGGCCGTTCCGGCATCAAGGTAGCCCTTTATGTGGGGTGCCTTATTGATAAAATCTTTCCTAACATCGCCCGAGATGTTATCGATGTTTTAAATCATCACGGCGTTGGAATTTTTATGCCTGAGAGACAGGGCTGCTGCGGAATTCCGGCTATCTCTTCCGGAGACACCAAGACCTTCAACAGTCTTTTGCAACATAACCTTGAGATATTTGATGCTGAAAAATTTGATTTTCTGGTTACCTCGTGTGCCACCTGCACATCAACAATTAAGGTAATTTGGCCGATGATGGCAGATAAAGATTCCGGATATGTTAAGAGCAGAATCGATATAATTGCTCAAAAAACCATGGATATCAATCAGTTTTTAGTGTCAAAGGTAGGGCTGGAAAATGTCAAATTCGATGATCGTGTCGATCCCATTACCGCAACCTATCATGACCCTTGCCACCTTAAAAAAACGTTAGGAGTATTTGCCGAACCCAGATCACTCATCAAAGCCAACCCGGGATACCGGCTGAAAGAAATGCCTGAATCGGACCGGTGTTGCGGCCTTGGGGGAAGTTTTAATCTGCAGTACTATGAACTTTCAACGAATATCGGAAAATTAAAACTTGAAAACATCAAGGCATCCGGATGCCAAGTTGTCGCAACCGGATGTCCGGCCTGTATGCTTCAGTTCTTTGATATTCTGTCAAAATCCGGTGACGATATCACCGTTAAACATCCCGTAGAAATCTACGCTGAGTTATTAAGAAATTATCTCGGCTAAATTTTATTGCTATCAAGGTAATTTCTTGATAATGTTGCGATTACCAAGAGGGGTCTTTAATGAAATCGGATTGCGAGCGCGTGCTGACTCCATCACTAAAACAAGTAGCAATGACCCAACAAGCCGATCTCAATTACAGCATCTAAGGCCCATGACCCTATGAAAAGCCACATGAAAACGATGACGTTACAATTGTTATTCCTAAAGGAAACAGTTGCGCGAAACCTAATGTCTCTAAAAAAAACAATGAGTTGAGCTATGAAGATCAATATCATAGACAATCTGGAAGGAAAGATAGAACCTCTGAGCTATTCAGAAGCGGAGAAAGTCACCGCATTGATCAGGCAAAATACTCAGGACGTCAACCAAGGAGAGTATACTCCGGCTCAGTTAGAAAAATTAAATGCCTTTGCAACTCCGGAGAAAATCCAGGAAGAAGTTAATAGAGGCTACCTGGTTACGCTTTCGGACGATGATGGAGATCTGATCGGATGTGGGATCATCGTACGAAAGGGAATGAAGCTCATTATAAAAACAATGCAGGTCAAAACAGACTACTGCAGGAAGGGCTACGGATCGATCTTATATAAACATTGTGAGAATCGATTCAAACAATCAGGCTTGCATGAAATAGAAGTTGAAGTCCCCAAATTTCCACGTTCAGAAGCTTTCTACAGAAAACATGGATTCATAAAAACCTGGAATCCCACTCCCATGGATTTGTATTTCGCTATGTTCAAATACCTTTGAACTGAAGCGTCTGTTTGTCAAACCCCTATTCCCATACCATTTCCACATTTGCGATTTTTTCCTTAGATATTGAAAAAGGCCATAAAATTTCAAGGTTTCATAACCTTTTCCTTGTTTATTTAATCTTTCGATTTTTTGACTCTAAAATAAATGTAACATTCATTATTTGCCCAAATACGTCAACTTGCCTGTCAAATTCATGTCACTTTTAATTTGCTTGCTAAATTTGAGACGTGGTGTTGTAACACCCTCCTTTATTCTATCTGACTGATATATAAAGCATATTGATATCTTTTTTCTTTTCTTGAGGACTTTGGAACAGTTATTGCTTACCTTGGAGCTCAAGAATTCTAAACGGCCAACTCTTCACTATTTATTATTATAATATTTATGAAGAAAAGTAGGCAAAATTGGAAGCATTATACCGATCTATTCAACAAATGCCCATTAATGCCGTTAGTCTTCAAAGTATGATCCAACTTATCCTTTTATTTGGAGTGCTGGTCTTTAATTCCATAATCCCAGCGCCGAAAACGACGGGAATCCGAATTCGTATCCCTGTGATATGAACAGGTTCGTCATGGGTTTATCATCACGAGAGGAAACTATGGGGATTTACCATTACAAAAAATGGCCTGCTTCTGAAATGTGGAAGCAGGCTATCAGAAAAAGACAGAAACTGATTTTTAACCCCCAATATAAAAGAGCCATGCGGGATGAATGCATGATGGCTGTGGTGTTCGGTTATACTGCTCCATTGGTAGAAAAAGTTCTATTATACTCGTTACCATCGGAGTGTGCGTCCGTCATAGATTTGTTCAGCGGAAAGGTCGACATTACATTTACCAACGGAAATCTTGTTATCTCTAATTTAAGAAAGACAAAAAACGTAAATCTGTCTTAAAGACTTGTACTACAATTATAATCAACATATTAGAATTAATGAACAATGAACTAAATAAAGAGGACAAAGGATACCTCATATGATACCTATTAAGATTGAGGACGCCAATATAGAAATTTTAGCAAGAATAGCCAAAGCAGCGTCTCACAAATTCAACTGTTCGATGGATATAGACTTTAATAATGGAAACCGAAAAGTAGAATTCATTGGTGATGAATTCTACAAGCCTTTGATTGCGGATGAAGTTTTAAGTATTTTCACAACCAATGAAAAACCATTAAGATAACGCATTCCTCCTTTAAAACCTTACGAACAAATAGCTAAGTTCATAAGAGACTCACTCAAGAAAAACCTTTCAATAAGAGTTGCTGTTAAAATAAGCAGTTGCTTGACTTAAACATTATCACTGGTAATATTTGAAATATAATTTAATTCCCTTGGCCCCGCCTGCCATTGCAAGTTCGCCCGTGGGCCAAGTGCGGCGAGACGACCAGGGGCACAGGGGCGTAAGCACTAAGTTATTTTTTGCGCCGTTATCATTATTTCGATGTTGGAAAAATTTTAGGAGCGGAGAGACATCATTATTGGACGTTGGACGTTCATCCTTTAATATGCTTCTGGGATGGTAAAAGAAATCAAGGAATTTTTAGGGAGCAATAACAAGAAAAAACTCATCATGGAATCGCTATTGAAAGACACGATCGAGATTACAAAGGCGGCCGGGGATGTCATCATGCAGTATTACAAGTCCTATTATGACGTTAAAAATAAATCACCGGACAACCCGGTTACGGATGCCGATTATGCTGCCGATACGCTTTTGCGTCACCGCCTAACCGTCCGGCTACCGGAAGCAGGTTGGCTGAGTGAAGAAACCGTTGACCAGCCTGATCGTTTGCAAAGAGAAAGAGTCTGGATTGTCGATCCGTTAGACGGCACCAAAGAATTTATTATGGGAATACCGGAGTTTAGCGTTTCTGTTGCCTTGGTAGAAAATGGCCAACCCGTTTTAGGGGTTATCTACAACCCTGCTTCCGACGAACTTTTCTATGGTATGCGCGGTAGCGGTGTATTCATAAACGGCAGCCGGGCACAAGTTACAAAACGAAACCAACTTGAGGGCGCCCTGATTGATGCCAGCCGTTCCGAGTGTAAACGGGGTGAATTTGAACCGTTTAAAAATCTGTTGCAAATTCGCATAATAGGCAGCACCGCATATAAACTTGCGAGAGTCGCTGTTGGCTTAAGCGATGCATCATGGAGTCGCGGGCCTAAGAATGAGTGGGATATTTGTGCCGGTGTGCTGCTCATCACGGAAGCCGGGGGCCGTTGCGTAGACCTAAATAATACGCCTTTTATTTTTAATCGTCCCAACACACTGGTAAGCGGATTTATTGCTGATAATGGCCGTTTGCATAATCGGATCATTTCAACGATAACCCCGTATGGCGCTGCAAGAACGTGATATGCTTTTGGTGCAAACATAATAGCAAGGCCAAAGCATAACAGCACCGTACACATCCAAAAGCGAGCAAGTTAAACGAATCCCATACACACTCCGGAAGAAAGATATCTTAGTATTTACAATCTACTCAACAGTCTTTCGTGAATATTGTCAAATCCACCCTAAGCACCACACACCCCGCCGAATGCCTACTAACTCAAATATTTTGAAGTCCACAGGATTTACCTTCGGCTCGAGCACTGGAATCGAAGATATTACATCTTTATTTTTTTCTAAATTTATTATCAGTTGTGTATTGACAAAACTTCTAAGCAACATTATTATTACCACATTGTAGCATTCATCTTTGTAGTCTTTCACCATTCTAATTTAAGGAAATAAGATCTAACAGGAGACGATAGTAGTAGTTATTTCTTTTTGAGTGAATGAATAAATTTTAATCGTCCTAAAATTAAGACCA
>JASFHC010000062.1:0-10526 GCA_050123435.1 Desulfobacterales bacterium | reverse complement strand
CCGATATTACTGAAATCGCTCGCAGTGCGGAAGAAGAAGGCGCCGATTCCATCTCTCTGATCAACACCATATCGGGGATGGCCATAGATATTGAAACCCGACGTCCAAAGCTTGCCAACATAACCGGAGGGCTTTCCGGGCCGGCAATACGGCCCGTTGCACTCCGAATGGTCTGGCAGGTGGCTCAAGTGGTCAACGTCCCGGTAATCGGCGTTGGCGGAATCATGACGGCAAAGGATGCACTGGAGTTTTTGATTGCAGGGGCTGCAGCGGTTCAGGTGGGTACGGCCAATTTTATAAATTCCCATGCCACCATAGATATCATAGAAGGGATAGAAACATTTCTAGTGGAAAAAAATATTGCTGATCTGGCGGATATTATCGGTACTCTGAACGTATAAAAGTTTGCCCAAGGGGCCTTGCAGCCCCTTGGGCTTTTTTTCAAAACAGGGTCAGGTGGCTGCGACCACGGGATGGACTTTCAAGTACTCCAGACGGTTGAGTCCGTTTATATAAGCTTTGGCGCTGGCAGTGATGATGTCGGGGTCTGCACCTCTGCCCAGCGCGATCAACCCATTTTCGCTCAAACGAACCGTGACTTCACCTTGGGCATCCGTGCCACCGGTAAGGGCACTCACCGAAAATCTCAACAGTTCTGATTCGGTTCCCGTGAGTTTGGCAATACTGTCATAGGCGGCATCAATGGGGCCGTTTCCATAACCCGCACCTTGGACCGGCCTTCCATTTATAGTGAGTCTGACGGTCGCCATGGGGATAACGGTTGTTCCACATGTCACATGGAGATATTCCAGACGGAAGGTATCGGTAGTGCGCAGAATTCCCTCTGTTACAATGACTTCCAGGTCTTCATCCATAACATGTTTTTTCTTATCGGCCAGCTCCTTGAATTTTTTAAAAACAAGCTTCAATTCTTCATCGGAAAGGTCGTATCCCAGCTCCTTTAAACGTGACCGAAGCGCATGTCTTCCTGAATGTTTTCCCAGAACCAGCTTGCTGGCGCTGAGACCAATGGTTTCCGGTTTCATAATTTCATAGGTCATGGGATTCTTAAGAACGCCGTCCTGATGAATTCCGGCCTCGTGGGCAAATGCATTGGCCCCTACGATGGCCTTGTTGGGCTGAACCATGATACCGGTAATCATACTGACCAGCCGACTTGTGGGATAGATAAGCTCAGTTTTGATATTGGACGATAGTGGAAGATAATTAGGCCGGGTGTGAATTGCCATAATAAATTCTTCCAGGGAGGTATTTCCAGCCCTTTCACCGATGCCGTTGATGGTCACTTCTGCCTGTCTGGCACCGGCACTTATTGCCGCAATGGTATTCGCAGTGGCAAGACCCAGGTCATTGTGACAGTGGACACTTACAACGGCTTTATTTATGTTGGGGGTATGGTTCATAACATACTTTACCAGATCGGAAAATTCCATGGGTATGGCATAGCCTACGGTGTCCGGAATGTTTATGGTTGTTGCACCGGATTCAATGGCGGCTTCGAAAACCTTACACAAAAAGTCTCGATCACTCCGGGATGCATCCTCGGCTGAAAACTCTATATTGTCAGTAAAAGACCTGGCATATTTGACCGCTTCCACAGCGGTTTTAAGAACCTCGTCCTTTGTCATGCTCAACTTGTAGTGCATGTGGAGGTCAGATGTGGCGATAAAGGTATGAATCCTCGGTTTTTTTGCGTGCTGGATTGCCCCCCAGGCACGGTCGATATCGGCTTTGGACGTACGTGCCAGGGCGGCAACTTCTGTATGTTTCAGCTTTCCTGCGATATTGGAAACAGCCTCAAAATCTCCATCCGATGCTGCCGGGAATCCCGCTTCCAGCACATCTACCCCCAGCTTTTCCAACTGAACGGCAAGCCGCATCTTTTCGCCGGTATTCATGCTGGCGCCGGGAGACTGTTCGCCGTCTCTTAATGTGGTATCGAATATAATGACTTTTTCTTCCATTATTTTACTCCTTTTTATTCAGGGTGTTGGTGATATGTATTAATTACTGCCCATCCATAAACCTATATTGGGCACAAATTAAGTTTCCGATGCAGAAATGAGCAATTTTTCACAAGGTCAAAGAAATCAAGGAATACCGCGGAGGCGTACACGTAGTAGGCCGCACAGGTGATTCCGCAGATTGACGAAGAAGTTGCGGAAAAGGGCAATTTCTGGATGGAAACTAATCTGTCCCTGTGGGGGAGAGTAAAATCCGGCCAAGCATAGGCCGCAGGACAGGATAAAAAAATTGTCCTGCGGCATTTATTCCATCTCTTTTAATCAAGATTCTATTCCTTTTCATGGTCATTTATCATTTGTTATTGTTTTCCATAGACAGTTTATAGTGAATACTTTCTGCCAGGGCATGCCAGCTCGCTTCGATAATATCCTCGGAAACACCGATGGTGCTCCAGATATTATCTTGATCCCGAGACTCTATGAACACGCGAACCCTTGCGGCGGTTCCTTTGCGTCCGTCGATGACCCGGACCTTGAAGTCGATCAGTCTCATGGCTTCCAGATCGGGATAAAATTTATTCAGAGCCTTGCGCAGGGCGTTATCCAAAGCGCTGACCGGCCCGTCTCCTTCAGCGGCGGTGATTTCTTCCTTGCCCCCAACGGAAATTTTGATAGTGGCGTGGGCGGAACAGGGGCGCTCAGCGTCCTTTTCAATGTGAACTCTGAAGGACTTGAGCTCAAACACGGGGCGGTACTGGTCGGTATACTTCTCCAGAAAGATTTTGAATGATGCGTCAGCAACATCAAACTGGTACCCTTCCTGTTCCATGCGTTTAACTTCCGTAACGATTTTGCGACTGTCAAATCCGTTGGCTCCCAGCTCGATGCCGAGTTCTTTGGCCTTGTATTCAATGTTTCTTTTTCCGGAAAGATCCGATACCAGAACCCGGCGCTTGTTGCCCACCAGTTCAGGTTCCATATGTTCGTATGCTCTGGATACTTTCATGATCGCACTCACATGAATGCCCCCTTTGTGGGCAAACGCACTATTTCCCACGAAAGGTCTGCTGTTTAAGGGAATCATATTGGCGGTTTCGCTCACAAACCTGGAGAGAGACTTCAGTCTTCTCATGTTTTCAGAAGAAACACATAGGCGGTTCATCTTGTAATAGAGGATCGGTATGATAGACGTGAGATCGGCATTGCCGCATCTCTCTCCGTATCCATTAATGGTTCCTTGGACCATCACCGCACCGGATTCCACGGCCTGGATGGAATTGGCCACGGCCAGGCCGCTGTCGTTGTGGGTATGAATGCCGATTTTAACCGGCAGCGCATCCGGTTTTGTATGGTATTTTTCAGCAAGTCGACGGCGAACCTCCTTTATTATGGATTCGATTTCAGACGGCAGGCTGCCGCCGTTGGTGTCACAGAGGACAATAAATTCCGCTCCGGCATCTATGGCGGCAAACAAGGTTTCCAGAGCATAGCCACTGTTATCCTTAAAACCGTCAAAATAATGTTCGGCATCGTAAACCACTTCACGATCATGTTCTTTTAGATAGGCAACGGATTCCCGAATCATGGCAAGGTTTTCTTCCAGGGTGTTGTTCATAACCTGCTTAATATGAAGATCCCATGTTTTCCCGAATATGGCTACTGCGGGGGTGTTGGCTTTCAGCAAGGCTATCAAGTTGGGATCGTCGGCCGGGTCGATACCGGGTTTGCGAGTAGAACCGAACGCCGTTATACGAGTATTTTTGAATTTTACTTCCTGTGCAAGATCGAAAAATTGCATGTCTCTGGGGTTGGAACCCGGCCAGCCGCCTTCGATGTAATGAATGCCGAAATCATCCAGCCGTTTGGCGATTTGTACCTTTTCCATGGCGGAAAAGTTTATATTTTCTCCCTGGGTCCCATCTCTTAAGGTGGTATCATATAAGAAGATCGGTTCCATAATGTTATACTCCTATGTTGAAAAATCCAAGCGCTGATTAAAGCAGCTTGAAAAATGTATGGTTATCGATTTTCGGGCCGCAACGACCGTACCGCAGCCCCGGCCCGCCACATTTCAGAATTTTTGATGGTGTCGAGTTCTTTTTGCAGTTTTTCAAGGTAGTCGGGCGCGCTATTTGCCTCAATCACCCGTTGGGTTTCTATGCCGGACACCACTCTTTCATACAGTTCGTCAAATAGGGGAGCCACTGCATCCCGGAACCTGGGCGCCCAGTCCAGGGCCCCACGCTGGGCGGTTGTACTGCAGTTTGAAAACATCCAGTCCATGCCGTTTTCAGCCACCAGCCGGATAAGGCTCTGAGTTAGTTCCTCCACGGTCTCATTAAATGCTTCACTTGGTGAATGCCCGTGCTTTCGCAAAAGGTTGTACTGGGCCTCCATAACACCTGCCAGGCAGCCCATAAGAACACCGCGTTCACCGGTAAGATCACTATGAACTTCTTTTTCAAAAGTGGTGGGGAAAAGATAGCCGGATCCGATGGCAATTCCCAATGCCAATGTTCTTTCCTTTGCTCTGCCGGTATAGTCCTGGTAGACCGCAAAACTGGAATTGATGCCGCTTCCGTCCAGAAAATTCCTTCGTACATTGGTTCCCGACCCTTTTGGTGCCACCATAATTACGTCAACATTATCAGGGGGTATGACACCGGTTTGCTCCTTATAAACAATTGAAAAACCGTGAGAAAAATAAAGCGCATCCCCTTCGTTAAGGCATACTTTTATCTGAGGCCAGGTGGCTGCCTGCCCTGCATCGGAAAGGAGTTCTTTAATGATAGTTCCCTGCTTTGCTGCTTCTTCGAGGGGAAATAAGGTTTCACCTGGAACAAACCCGTCGGCAACAGCCTTATTCCAGTAATCGTCTCCCTCAAGCTGTCCTATTATCACCTTAAATCCGTTATCTTTAAGATTGAGCGCCTGAGCCGGTCCCTGAACTCCATAGCCGAGAATTACAATTGTTTCATCTTTAAGCACTTCTTTAGCTTTTTCCAATGAAAATTCTTCCGAAGTAATTACTTCTTCTTCAATACCGCCAAAATTTATTATAGCCATGTTATTCTCCTATAAAAATGTTAAAAATCAGAAATTGAAATCAAAAAAATTGACAAAACTTGTTTTACCGCCACTAAGGCACGAAGGAAGATTATTAAATTTATCCTTTGAGTCTTTGTGACTTTGTGACAAAAATATTATAATTCCTCAATTATTCAATCTTCAATTCTTCTTGTCATACGCCTGCGGGGATCTACTTAGCCTCCCGGATGAGCGCAATTATGCCTGTTTTTGCAATCTCCTTGATACCGAGGGGTTTTAAAAGGTTTAGTATGGCTTTCATTTTTCCTTCATCACCGGTCACTTCTATGGTGTAGTGGTCGAGGCTCACATCAACCACTTTGCACCTGAAGATATCGACAATCCGTAAAATTTCGGCACGGTGCTCGGCTTTAGCCATAACCTTGATAAGGGCCATTTCCCTGTGAACAAATTCCTTACCGGTGAGATCGTGGACTTTAATTACATTAATGAGCTTGTTAAGTTGTTTTTCAACTTGTTCAATGATCGGCGGTTCTCCGGTTGTAACCAGGGTGATCCTCGATACCATCGGTTCGGTTGTTTCGGCAACACAGAGGCTTTCAATGTTAAATCCCCGGCCGCTGAACAGTCCTGCTATTCTGGAGAGCACACCGGGCTCGTTGTCTACTAGGATCGAAAGTACATGTTTTTCTTCTGTCATGGGTAACATCCTTTTTTAAAGCGGCAAAGTTTGGTTTTCTACCATAGTAAAAGAATTTTATACCAGAAGCATTTCCGTAACAGGAGCCCCTGCCGGAACCATGGGATAAACACATTCTTCTTTTTCTACCACAAAATCCATAATTACGGTTTGTTTGGAAAAAAGACCTTTTTTGAGCACCGGTTCTACTTCTTCAGGTTTTGTTGCTCTAAAACCCACAGCGCCGTATGCTTCGGCAAGCTTTACGAAATCGGGTGCACACTCAAGGCAGGTGGAGACATAGCGTTTATCGAAAAAAAGCTGCTGCCATTGCCGAACCATACCCAGATAGCCGTTATTTAAGATAACAATTTTTACCGGAAGACCGCATTGTATGGCCGTGGTCATTTCCTGGATGTTCATCTGAATACTGCCGTCCCCGGCAACATCGACCACGAGCTTATCCGGACAGGCAAGCTGAGCTCCGATAGCGGCTGGTAGTCCGAATCCCATACAGCCGAGGCCTCCGGAGGTAATAAAGTGGTTGGGTTTGTCAAAGTGATAATACTGGGCGGCCCACATCTGATTCTGACCGACTTCGGTGGTGATAATGGCTTTGCCTTTGGTGAGCTGATAGAGCTTGTCCACCACATACTGGGGCTTGATAACGTCTTTCTGATTATAGGTTTGGGGCGATGTACTTTTCCAGTGATGAATCTGATCGAACCATTTTTTTCGCTTTTTCTTGAGATCGCCTAGGTCTTCTTTGTCCAGCAAACTGTTGAGTTTGGAAAGAGTAATTTTACAATCCCCCACGACCGGAACCGTAACCGGAATATTTTTTCGTATGGATGTGGGATCGATATCGATGTGCACAATCTTGGCATTGGGTGCAAACACGTCTGTCTTGCCGGTAACACGGTCGTCAAAACGGACGCCGATGCCGATCATAAGATCGCATTCTCCGGTTGACATATTGGATCGATAGGTACCATGCATGCCGATCATGCCGAGCCACAACGGATCCGTACCCGGAAATCCACCCAGACCCATCAGAGAACACGTCACGGGAATTTGGGTTTTACGGGCAAGTTCCGTAAGCTCTTTGGCAGCTTTTGAAAGGATGACGCCACCGCCTGCAAAAATCATCGGTTTTTTGGCTTTTTTAATCATCTCTACAACCCGTTGCAGCTGTTTTACATTCGGGCTATAGGTCGGTTTGTAAGACTTGAGATTGACTTTTTTGGGTGCCTTATAATCGATCGTATTGACGCTGACATTTTTAGGAATATCCACCAAAACAGGTCCCGGGCGACCGGAACTGGCGATCAAAAAGGCCTCCTTGATAATCCTGGCAAGATCTTCGGTACGTTTAACCAGGTAGTTGTGTTTGGTGCACGGTCGGGTAATGCCCACGGTATCCACTTCCTGAAAGGCATCATTTCCGATCAGATGTGTCGGGACCTGCCCGGTAAATATGACCACCGGAATGGAATCCATATAGGAGGATGCGATACCGCTGACCGTGTTGGTTGCGCCGGGCCCGGATGTTACCAGGCATACCCCCACCCGTCCGCCGGCACGGGCATAGCCGTCGGCAGCATGAACTGCACACGCCTCCTGGCGAACCAGGATATGCCGGATATCTGTTTTTTCCAGTTCATCATAAATGTCGATGACGGCACCGCCCGGATATCCAAAGATCGTGTCAACACCTTCCTCTTTCAGGACCTTCATCATAATTTGTGCGCCTGTTAGTTTCATGATCTTTCCTTCCTTCCATCTTAAATTTATTTACTTATTTTACGACCGCCCCTTCACTGGCAGATGAAACCATGCGTGCATACCGTGCCATATACCCATGGGTAATCTTGGGTTGTGGCGGGGACCATTTTGATAACCGGTCGCTGATTTCTTGATCCGAAACCTTTAACATTAACGTTTTTGCAGGAATATCGATGGCAATTTGATCTCCTTCCTGAACAATTGCAATGGGCCCTTTTTGCATGGCTTCCGGTGAAATGTGCCCTATGGCAGCGCCTTTAGTGCCTCCTGAAAACCGTCCGTCGGTAAGCAATGCAACATGAGCATCCAACTTCATGCCCGCAATGGCCGAGGTCGGTGTCAGCATTTCCCGCATTCCGGGACCTCCCATGGGCCCTTCATAACGAACCACGATAACATCCCCTTTGTTGATATTGCCGTCCATGATAGCCCGGGTTGCTTCTTCCTCTGAATCAAACACCCTGGCCGGTCCTTCATGGCATAACATTTCATCAAGAACAGCAGACTGTTTGACCACGCACCCTTCAGGAGCAAGATTGCCGAACAGTATGGCAAGCCCCCCTTCACGGTGGTATGGGTTGTCTATTGACCGGATCACCGTATCATCCAGTATGCCTTTATTTTTTATATTATCTTCCACGGTTTTGCCGGTTACCGTCAGGCAGGTGTTATTGATCAGGCCGGCTCTGAAAAGTTCATTCATCACCGCAGGAATGCCGCCCGCCCGGTTCAGGTCTTGAAGATGATGCGTTCCGCCCGGACTGAGTGAGCAAAGATGCGGGGTTGTTTTGCTGATTTCGTTGATCTGATTAAGATCCATAGCTACATTGGCTTCTCGTGCGATTGCCGCAAGATGAAGCACCGTGTTGGTCGAACATCCCAGGGCCATGTCTACGGCCAGTGCATTTTTAAACGCTTTATCGGTCATGATACGTGACGGCGTGATATTTTTTTCCAAAAGAGTCATAATTTGCCTGCCGGCCTCCTTGGCCAGGCGGATACGGGCCGACATCACTGCCGGAATCGTGCCGTTGCCGGGCAGACCCATGCCGATGGCCTCGGTTAAGCAGTTCATGGAATTGGCGGTGAACATGCCTGCGCATGATCCGCAGGTGGGACAGGCCGCATCTTCGATACAATTCAACTCTTCTTCGGTCATATCTCCTGAAAGCACCGCACCCACAGACTCAAAAACAGTAACCAGATCGATTTTATCGGAGGATGTCTTTTCCGGATGTTCTCCGGCCAGCATGGGACCGCCGCTGATTACGATTGCAGGCAGGTCGAGCCGCACCGCCGCCATGAGCATTCCGGGTACGATCTTGTCACAATTGGTCACCATGACCATGGCGTCAAATGCATGAGCGGTGGCCATAACCTCGATGGAGTCGGCGATCAGCTCTCGGCTTGCAAGGGAATATTTCATCCCTTCGTGATTCATGGCAATGCCGTCGCAAACCCCGATCACGCCGAATTCAACTGGCGTTCCTCCTGCCATATAGACGCCTGCTTTTACGGCCTCTGCGATTTTGTCCAGATTGATATGACCGGGAATAACGGCGTTGGCCGAATTGGCGATACCGATCAGCGGTTTTTTGATTTCATCATCCGTATATCCGATTGCCTTAAACAGAGAGCGGTGGGGAGCCCGTTCAATACCTTTTTTAGCCAGATCACTTTTCATTAACTAAACCTCCTCAAAAAAAAATCCGTTACCTGCCTTTTGGGCTGATAACGGACTTTGTTTTTTGTTTTATTGTAAAATCAGGCCATTATCAACCCTTTGCCTCGCAGTAGATTAGTACATCTACGACGAGGAGAATAATAAGGCTAATAAGGTTGTTAATGGCGATAACGTTTTTCATGACACCCTGCGTATTAAGTTGAATTACTCAGATAACGGTTCTTAACTATAATGTCAAGCTTTTTCTTTCTTGGATCAAAATATACTGGAAGCCGTCCACTGGGGGCATGCGTCCGGAACCCGATGCTCCCTGACACGGAAGATCGGCAATACCGGGTGCGCATTGGATTTTTTCCTCGGACCGAGGAAAAACACTAGATCGCTCAGCCGGAGGGCTTGCAGGTCGGCTCCTTGAAACCGCCGGATCCGGTGGGAATGCCATGGGGGCGCACGGCGGCGGCGGAAATCAGTTTGGTCACCTCCTTGCAGTCGCACTTCGGACAAATGGGCGGGGCATCCGCTGGAGACAAAACCAGTTGTTCAAAACAGTGACAACAGCTTTTACACTGATATTCATAGATCGGCATCGTTTCTTCCTCCTTCAGAGAAATGCCTTTATAGACGGGTTCGGGTGATTAGTCAAGATCAATCCGAGACGAGTGTCTGCCGGTGCTCCCGGCGGAAATCTCAACTTCAATCCACTTGCCGATTTTGAAAGAAGCCGAGCGAAGTCTGAAAAAACGGGCTTAAGACAGTTGTTCATATGTAATGTTAAATGAAAAGACTTGTTTTTATTCTCTTGAGTAAATAATATCATTTAGGAATTGCATGGAAGAGGATAACTGATGAATAGCAGCCACGCAAAGGATGTTTCGGAGGTCAAAACAGGTACCTTGGGAACGTTTGCCGGTGTTTTTACGCCGAGCATTCTGACCATCCTGGGCATTATTCTATTTTTACGCCTGGGATATGTAGTGGGCAGCGCCGGATTGGGGCGCGCTTTAATTATTATTACCCTGGCTAACGCAATCTCGATTCTGACCAGCATATCTATATCAGCCATCGCCACCAATATCAAAGTCAAAGGCGGCGGCGATTATTACTTGATTTCAAGGACACTGGGTCCGGAATTCGGCGGTGCCATCGGTATGGTTCTTTTTTTGGCACAATCGGTTTCCGTTGCGTTTTATTGTATCGGATTCGGTGAAGCCATGACGGTACTGTTGCCCCAAAGCATGTTTACGACTTCCAGAATCATCGCCATTTTCGCTGTATCGCTTTTGTTCATCTTTGCATGGCTGGGTGCCGACTGGGCGACCCGTTTTCAGTATGTGGTTATGGCGCT
>JASFHC010000061.1:0-10547 GCA_050123435.1 Desulfobacterales bacterium | reverse complement strand
TGTGTTTGGCATGGATTTTGAAACAATTAATCTCCAAGTTAGATATGAACTGCTTCCGTTTTATTGATATGAATCTATTGTTTGTTAAAAACTTTATTTTTTTGAAAGGAAATCTACTATGGAAAATAAAACTCATGTATGCCAAACTTGCGGAAAAGTAACCGAGGATTCCGGTCACCTGTGTGATCCGGTGGCAATAACGGACGCATATGTTTGTGACCATTGCGGCCTGGCACACAAGGATCCCAGACATATTTGCAAACCAAAACTACAACACATCAATTTTGCGTGTATGTCCTGCGGGCGTGTGGCTGAACTGCCCAAACAGCTTTGCAATCCAAGAGATATTGTTCTCATGGCAAAGCAAGAAGCGCCAACGAAGATAATTTAACTTAAAGATTCTTATTAATTTTCATGCAAGTTTCAGGCAATACTCAATTTAAAAGACAAACGGCGGCTCTGTTTAGAGCCGCTGTTTGTTACCTCAAATTTTTAGTTTTTTGCGGTATCCAGAGGATGTCGCAAAACAACCCATCAAATCGTCACATTTTACCCGATAAAAAATTCCTTTTCCATCCGGATCGAACTTTCTAACCTTATTTCATAAAACTATTTACAACGCTGTTCCCTCCATGCTATTAGATGTATCTCCAGAATATCATTAGAGGTTTTTAAAAAAACGAATCTACTTCCAACCTGATTCAATAAGTCCTTATGTGACTCATTAAGTCCCAAACTCCGTTTTATTTGAACCAGAGCTTATGAGTCTTTATTTTTTCGGAGCATTTGGAGAAGTTTTTTAATGGCGGATAAACCAACATATGAAGAATTACAGCAGAAGCTCAAGGATTTGGAAAAACAAGTCAACCGCATCGGCGTGTTAGAGAGAACCATCAAACAAACTATTGAACATGCTGAGCCCATCGTGGCGATAGTTCGTGAACCTTTGCTGGTGCTAGATGCTGAGTCGAGGGTAATATTTGCCAACAGATCTTTTTATCAGGTTTTCAAGTTAACTCCCCGAGAGACCCACGAGCGATTATTATATGAGCTGGGCAATGGACAATGGGATATTCGCAAGCTGAGAGAACTGATTGAGCACATCCTCTTCATGGATACCACCTTGGACGGCTATGAAGTTGAACATGAGTTTGAACATATCGGCCGGCGACTGATGCGACTGAACGCGCGACGGATATACGGAGAAGCGAACAAAATACTGTTGATTTTTTTGACATTTGAAGATGTAACCGAGCGCAATTTGGCGGAGATAAAACTGAAGAGAAGTGAGGGAAGTCTTGCACAGGTTGAGCGAATTGCCCATCTGGGAAACTGGACGTGGAATATAGTAACCAACGAATTAGACTGGTCCGATGAGGTATATCGAATTTTTGGACAGGTACCCCAAGAATTTGAAGTTACATACGACACATTTTTGAATTTCGTACATCCGGAAGACAGAGAATTTGTTAATCAGTCTGTTGATCAAGCCTTATATGAAAATAAGCCATACCGCATTGACCATCGTATCATTCTATCGGACGGCAGGGAACGCATGGTTCATGAACAAGCTGAAGTGATCTTCGATGAAACCGGCAGACCGATTCAGATGATTGGCACGGTACAGGATATTACCGAATTTAATCGGACAAAAGACGAACTTCGAAAAAGCAAGGCCATGCTCCAATCGATCTTTGACGGGATCTCAGATCCGCTTATTCTCCTGGGAAAAGAGCTAACCATTCATGCTGTAAATCGGCCTACGCTGGATTATTACTCTATAGAAAACGGTGACCAGGTAATCGGAAAACCGTGTTTTGTGGGATTGGGCAACCAAACCGAAATATGTGAGGGATGCACAATTCCTGCGGCAGTGTCAGAGGGGAGGCAGAAGAAATTTCAGCGCCAAAGTTTACTAATTTCCGAACGATTCGAGGAAGTTTCATTATACCCGATAACAGATAATAGCGGCAACATTGAGGCTACTATCATTCGTATCCAGGATATTACCGAAGAAAAGCGGATGGAAAAGCAGCTCATACAGAGTGAAAAGCTGGCATCCATCGGGGTGCTGGTATCAGGAATTGCCCATGAGATCAATAATCCGAACAATTATATTTCCGTCAATATTCCGATCTTAAGGGATTATATTAAAACGGTGATACCTATAATTGATGAATATGTTGAAAAGAATCCGGATCTGAAAATATTGCACATGCCTTACGTTGAATTTCGTGAGGATATTTTTGAACTTTTAGATAATATCCAACATGGCTCCAGGCAAATTAAAGCCATTGTTAAGGACTTAAAAGTATTTTCAAAGCCGGACCCGGATAAGCCAATTGAAAAAATAGACCTGAAACCGATGTTTGAAAAAGTTATTGCGTTTTGCTGGAGCAAGATTAGAAAAACCGTAAAAACCTTTAATGTCATTATTCCGGAAAACTTGCCGGAGATTCTTATCGATTCGCAACCCCTGGAGCAGATTTTGATTAATCTTTTGATCAATGCAGCAAATGCCTTTGATACACCGTTGGATGAAAATTCACGAGTCGATCTGGTGGTTTCCATGGATGATTCAAAAGAAAATCAACTGATCATTGAAGTCAGCGACAATGGCAGAGGTATGGATGAAAAAATCATAGAAAAAATATTTGATCCTTTTTTTACGACCAACCCATCAGAAGAAGGAACCGGGCTCGGAATGTACATTGTCCATAATCTCATTGAGAAAATCGGTGGACGTATTCAAGTTGAAAGTAAATTAGGGGAAGGGAGTAAGTTTTCATTAATAATTGGATATTAGTTAGTGTCCATCCATAAATATATATTGGGTACAAATACAGTTTTCAATTCAGAAATGAGAGGTACCTTGCAAAACCGAATAATAGCCATAGACGACGATCAGACCTTTCTCAAAAGCATCAGAAGGGCTCTGATCACTTCCGGCTTTACATCCATTAGACTTGAACATGACCCTGGAAAAGCAGTTTCAGTTTTTAAACATGGTGAACCCTTTGATATTGCCTTGATCGATGTATCTATGCCCGGCATGGACGGTCTGGAAGTTCTTGAAGTTATAAAGAACAATAGCCCTGAAACCGAATGCATCATGATTACGGGTCTGGATCAAGCGGCGACTGCAGTCAGTGCCATGAAAAGAGGGGCCTACGATTACCTTGTCAAACCTGTTGAAAAAAATGATCTTATTTTATCTATAAAGCGTGCTCTTGAAAGAAAGCGACTGTTTAATATTACGGACATCGGAAAGGGAACTCGCCTGACAAAACTTTTGAATGAATATGCCTTCAATTCAATTATCTTCAGATCTGCAGATGTACTAAAAATATTAAAAGAAGCCGAACTCCATGCGGCAAGCGATATTCCAATATTGATTACCGGAGAGAGCGGAACAGGAAAAGAACTTCTTGCAAGAGCGGTTCACGCGGCCAGTCTAAGGTCAAAATCTGTGTTTACTCCCGTCAACATGGCCTCGCTTACGGGTTCCCTTTTTGACGCTGAATTTTTCGGTCACACAAAGGGAGCTTTTACAGGCGCTGAAAAAGACCGCACGGGTTATCTTGAGCACTCAAACAAGGGCACGCTGTTTCTGGATGAAATAAGCAACCTGCCAATGGAACTTCAGGGAAAGCTGCTTCGGGTTTTGCAGAATGGAGAATATATAAAGCTCGGAACAGACAGCCCACGGAAAACGGATATCCGTTTTATTACCGCAACAAATGAGGACCTGGAAAAACGGATGGCCAACCGTAAGTTTCGAAAAGATTTGTACTACCGCCTGAAAGGAGGATGGCTCCACTTGCCGGCTCTCAGGCAAAGAAAAGAAGACATTCCTTTGCTGGCCAACCATTTTTTGAATGAGTTTCTGGGTAAAAATAAAAACACCGGTATAGAAGATGACGCCATGACTCTGCTTTTAAATTATGATTATCCGGGGAATATCAGAGAGCTGAAGTCTATTATAAAATCGGCTGTAAACCTCTCCCAAGGAAGAAAAATCTCTAAGATATTCCTTCCCGACAATATTCAAAAGCAAAAACCAAAGACAAAACCGAAACATCGGCCGGGAACAGCACCGGTGGTCCCTCTTTCACAAATGGAAAAGTCCTATATCCTCGACATTTATAATCAAACCGGAAAAAACAAGTCCCAAACCGCAAGACTGCTCGACATTGCCCTGAATACCCTCAGAAAAAAACTCAAGACCTATGGTGTGAAGTAAGGAATCACTCAAATATAGATGATCAATTTTTGCATAGTTTGAAAATAATCTTCTGATTATACCCATAATATTGTATGTGGGTATGCAATCTTTGCATATCTGAAGGACCCGGTTACCACCCTTCAGGATATCTTTCAGGCGATAATTTATCGTTCCATCCTTTTGATTATTCATCGCTTGTTACCCTTTTCCCGTCATTCTTTCCTGTTGGCATACTTAATGCTTTAGAGAAAAGTCGTTCCGATAAACCAACTATAGCGATTACCAGAATAACGTTCCGTTTCAAAGACAATATCCAACGTATAAACTTCCGACCGAATCTATCACTAATAGATGAAATCGCAGATCAAAAAAATGTAGGGGGTATCTACCATGGATCATGCAAACAAAGCCCATAATCAACATAAGAGCAGTCGATTCTGTAGTGCTGATATCTTGCCTTCTGAATTGCTTTTTAATCCCCAAGATTCAAAAGCCAAGGCCTTAAAAAAGAATGATAATAATCCAACATCCGGAGAAATTATATCATTCAGGAATATTTTAGATTCAGTCAACCGTATTACAAGAGATAAAAATAAGCCTAATTTTTCAAGAATTATCGGTGGAAACAGAAAAATGATCGAGGTTTTTCGGCAAATTATCAATGTTGCCGGATACGATTATCCTGTTCATATTTTCGGCGAAACTGGCACAGGAAAGGAACTGGTCGCCGAAGCCATCCATAAGTCAAGTCTCCGCAGAGAAGGTCCTTTTGTTCCGATCAACTGCGGAGCCATGCCGGAAGGGCTCGTTGAAAGCGAACTATTCGGACACGTGAAAGGCTCTTTCTCCGGCGCCATCCGTGACAAAAAAGGAAGATTTGAACTGGCAGACGGCGGAACAATTTTTTTGGATGAGATTGCTGAACTTTCAAAGTACATTCAGGCAAAACTCTTGCGTTTTCTTCAAGACGGAAAGTTTGAAAAGGTGGGTGGAGAAAAAACGGTTCGGATTAATGTAAGGGTTATCAGCGCAACCAATAAGGACCTTAAAGAAGAGATGAAAACAAACAGATTTCGGGATGACCTTTATTACAGGATTAATGTCGTACCCATTTCTCTTCCCCCACTTCGTGAGCGAAAAAGCGATATTCCGCTTTTGGTTGATCATTTTTTAAAACAGGCTGCCAGACAATATAACCGGAGTTCTGTTGTTGTCTCAGATAGAGCCATGTCGCTGCTCACAGAACATAAATGGTCCGGCAATGTCAGGGAGCTCCAGAATGCCATTCAGTTTGCTTTTGTCAAAAGTAAAGGGGATAAGATAACCTCTGCTGATCTCCCCATGGAAATTAATAACAACCACCTTTTTCAAACCATACGCGGGCCTTCACGAAAACTGGGTAGAATACAAGTTGAGTCCGCCATAAAAAAAACAGGCGGCAACAAGGCAAAAGCCGCGAGACTTCTTAATGTAGGGCGGGCAACCCTTTACAGATTTATTAACGATCATCCTAAGTTGCAAAAAAGTTTATGTGAATATGGTAATTAAAGGAGTGACTATTCATTTTGTAAAGAAAGATAAGATATGAAAACCATTCTTGTTGTTGATGACAAAAGAGTACAGCTTAAAACGCTGAGAAGGGGATTGAGAACCAAGGGATACCATGTTGTCGAAGCGATCAACGGCAAAGAAGCTCTGGAACATCTTGTCAAGGATAGTAAAATTGATATTGTTTTAACAGATTATGCCATGCCGGAAATGGACGGAATAGAACTTCTGAAAAAAATTCGTGAAAACAATAAAACCATACCGGTAATCATAATGACGGCATATGGAGACAAAAATCTTGTCATTGAGGCCATGCATCATCGTTGTAACGGATTTATCGATAAGCCTTTTGATATGGACGAACTTTTAGAAGAAATAAAAAATATACCCATAAAATAATTGGATAAAGGAGGAATTATGATTTCTTCACCCTGTAAAAATTGCCCCAAGAGAGATCTACCAAAAAAAGATTGTGCAAAAGATTGTCAGCTACTTAACGCGATTCAGGATTTACAGATGGCGGCGGAACAAGGCTGTGTCTCAAGCAGGCGCGATTATACGGAAGACATCGGATATAGCATACCACGCTCCCTTAGAAAAACTTCTATGTCTTTACATATCACCTGATGCATAAGGGTCCGCGAAAACTGCAGGCATACTTATGGATATGTCGAAGATGCGGATCCTTAATGTGCAGGAGGCCGGCATCCAAAAAACGGCATCAAGCATATTTTCCATCAAGCTACAACACGGAGGAATAAAAAGGTTTACTACAAAAAAGCACAAAATTTACTACTAAGGAACTAAATGTGTTTCTCAAGAACCGATTTTATATTCCCTGTTTTTAAGTTCACCGGAATTCTTCCCGCCAAAAGCTTTTCGTCGTAAGTGGTTCTTCTTACCTGATAAAAGATACCGATGGGAATGCGTTCACCTTCCCCGTAACTCCATTCTCGTGCCCTGGCAAGAGCGGCTTCTCTATCGGAAGCATTATGCGCCTCGTCTGTGAGATCGTAGACCCTTTTGTTATAAAAATCATACGTATTAAAAAAGGTGTAACAGGGTTGGAGTACATCAATAAAGGCAAAACCCTGGTGTTTGACGGCGGCTTTCATCAACAATTGGAGATGCTTGGGTTTACCAGAAAAGCCCCTGGCCACAAAAGTAGCTCCGGAGGAAAGCATCAGATCAATGGGGTTCAAGGGTTCTTCAGGGCTTCCCCCGGGGGTTGATCGCCCTTTAAAGCCTGCGGGGCTGGTCGGAGTAAACTGACCGGTTGTGAGTCCATACACTTGGTTGTTATGGACGATAAAAGTCACATCAATATTTCTCTTGGCACTAAAGATAAGATGTTCGATACCCTCGCCATAAGCATCTCCGTCACCGGCATGGCCAATTACCACCAAATCCGGATTTGCCAGCTTGATCCCGGTAATCGGAGGAGGGACTCTACCATGAATGGAATAAAAGCTGTTTACTTTAATATAGTCTACGATCTTGGCGTGGCACCCTATCCCGGATGCCATGACCACCTTGCTAAGGTCAAGACCTTCTTCTTTAAGATCGACCAAGACCTTGCTGATAGAATTTAAGATGCCAAAATTACCACAACCCGGACACCAGGTGTTTTGGGCATAGGTTGCTAATTCTTTAACTGTTGTCACGAGAGCACCTCCTTTACTTGATCTAACAGAGAATCTACTGTAAACGGACGAGCGTCGAAACGCAAAATCATATCGTCAATACAGATACCATAAGCTGCAACGTGTTTTGCCAGTTGGCCGGTAGTATTCACCTCGATATCAATGATCTTATCCGCATCGGACAGGGCTTTTTTTAAAGATTCTATGGGCAGCGGCTCAAGCACCAGAGGCTGAACCACTTTAAGCCCTAATTCTTCAGCCACTTCTATACACGACCCTTTGGTGGACCCCCAACAAAGGAGAACGATGCTCGATTCAAGATTACCGTAAACCTTTACCTGTTCATGCCGGTCAAGTTCCTCTTCCAGCGTCTTTTTTTTTCGTAAACGTTTTTGCTGCATCCTGACGATTTGCTCGGAATCTTCAGTGGTTATACCATATTCATCATGCTCGTAAGAGGTTGCTTTAACAATGGCCGCAGGATTTCCGGGAAAGCCCAGCGGGGAAATGCCGTTTTGAGTATCCTGATATCGTTTATACTCTCCTTGACCATCCCAAAGCAGCGGATCTTCGGGTTTGATCTTATCCGGATCCGCGTCAAAGCTGAATATGCTCTCACTTAAGTGTTTGTCGGAAAGGACAAAGCAAGGCGTCTGGAACTTCCAGGCAAGGTTCATGGCCAGGCCGGTCAGATAAAAGGCCTCCTCAGCATCTCCGGGAGCCAGCACCACCTTTACAAAATCCCCATGACCGGAATGGATGACAAAAGAAAGGTCGCCCTGCATGGTGTAAGTGGGCACTCCCGTACCCGGGCCGGGTCTTTGGCACTCCACAAAGACAATGGGGAACTCACCCTGACCGGATAGACTCAGGGCTTCGGTCATCAGAGCAAAGCCACCACCCGAAGTGCCGACCATGGTCCTGGCGCCGGCATAAGCGGCTCCCAAAGCCATAAGTGCAACACCAATCTCGCTCTCGGGGTGTATGGTTACCACACCTAAATCATCTTCGTGTTCCGCTAGGTAGTGAAGAATGGCAGATGCAGGGGTCATAGGGTAAGCGATATACATATTGAGCCCTCCCTGCACCGCCCCCAGGGCAATGGCCTCGTTGCCCGACACCAATGGAAGCATTTTTTGATCCAGCTTGCGAACGGACAAGCAGGCTTTTTCTACCTGATGATACGCCGACTGAGCGATCTTAAGATTCAAATCGACCTTTTTTTCCATCGTGTCTGTTATAACCCTTTCCAACATCTCCCACTCAATATTCAACACTCTGGCTAGCGCCCCGAGAGCGGCCGTGTTTCTCATAATGGGCGCTCCTTCCAACTCCTTGACCAAACCCATAAAGTCAACGCCGACCCCTTGAGCCTTCACTTTGTTAGAATCATAGAGAATCACTCCATCGGGGTTGAGGCGATGCTTGTGTTTTTCTACCGTATCCTGGTTTAAGGACACGATGAGGTCAACCTTTTCCTTATGGGCTTGGATTTTCTTTTTTGAGGCCCTTATAATAGAAAAATTGTGGCCGCCCCGAATAAGGGAGGGATAATCATCGTAAAAAAAAATGCGAAAGCCCATTCTATTTAAAAGTCTGGCCAGGGTCTGCCCGGCCTGCCGGATGCCGTCGCCCGCTTTTCCACCAATAAGAATCGATATTTCTTCCATGGCAATTCTCCTATATAAAAGTTAATTCGATTCGCTCAAAATTGGAACAATACTGCTGACGATGCCGAGGAAAATAATCCCAATTATGGCTGATAAGACGGATGCCGAAAGAATTGCCATCTTCGCATAGCTGAGCATTTGAAATGACGAAAATGAAAGATCGGCAATAAACAGGGACATGGTGAAACCGATTCCTCCGAGCATCGCACTTCCTATAATATGTGACCATGTGACATCTTTGGGCAAAGAACCCGCTCTACTTTTTACCGCTATATAAGAAAAGAGAATCACTCCCAACGGCTTTCCAACTACCAATCCGAAAAAAATGCCCAGGCTAACCGTATGTACCGCTACTTCTGAAAAATTTACGCCATGAAAATTCAGGCCCGTGTTGCCCAGAGCGAACAAAGGTAGAATCGTAAACGCTACCCATGGATGCAAGACGTGCATGAGTCGCTGCAAGGGTGTTTCCACATCATGGCAAGCCAACTCCAGGGCATGTACGGCATGCATATGTTCTTGATTGAGAAGAATTGAATACCCACAGCTCTGGTCCTCGCATTTGAATTTTTCCATTATTTGATCGACATTCTGCAAAAAACGATCGGTATCATACCTGCCGCGGGCCGGAATGAACAGAGAAACAATGATGCCTGCCACTGTGGGATGAATCCCCGAACCCAATACAAAAAACCAAATGGCAAGTCCCAAAATAGCATAGATCAATGTCCATCTGATCCAAAGAGCATTGGCTATGGCAAGGCAAAATACAAGCATAGCGCAGACAAAGACATAAAACCAAACAATTTCCTTGGTATAGAATATGGCGATAACCAGTACCGCACCCAGGTCATCTGCAATGGCAAAAGCGGCAAGAAAGATCCGCAAGTTTACAGGCAGCTTGTGGCCGAATATAGCAACGGCACCTAAAGCAAAGGCGATATCTGTGGCCATGGGAATACCCCATCCGTCCATGCTTGAGGAACCCAAGTTAAATGCAATATAAATAAGCCCGGGGACCAACATTCCTCCCAACGCGGCGATCACCGGCAGCAAGGCCTTTTTAGGTGATGCGAGCTCTCCCACCAAAAGCTCGCGCTTGATTTCCAGCCCCACGGTGAAGAAAAATAGCGCCATTAAACCGTCATTTACCCAATGGACCAGTGATTTACTGATATGAAACTCGCCGAAAACCAAAGAAATTTTGGTGTGCCAGAAGGTGTGGTAAGTTTCGGCAATATTGGAATTGGCCCAAAGCAGGGCAATAATCGTAGCTGAAAGAAGTAATACGCTGCTTGCAACCTGTTTTCTAAAAAATCTTTGGGTGGGTCTTAAAATCTGATTGGCAATCAGTTGCCTGGTTAATGCCATATACGTACTGGAGTTCAACGGCATAATTTTTTATTTCCCAAAGTCTGAACAGACCGCATGGGGATCTGTCAAACAACGTGTTGAAAACAG
>JASFHC010000060.1:0-10586 GCA_050123435.1 Desulfobacterales bacterium | reverse complement strand
TATTTCCGGCAAGCTGACGCCCCTTCCAAAACCGAGTATTGATACCGGACTTGGGCTGGAACGGCTGATTTCCATCATACAGGATGTACCGACAAATTATGATATCGATCTGATTCTGCCGGTCATGAACAAGGTGGAGGATCTTTCTGAAAAACGAATTGGAGAGTCCCGTGAAGGGGATGTGGCCATGAAAGTCATTGCCGATCACAGCAGGGCCTCAGCATTTTTAATCGGCGACGGGGTGCTTCCTTCCAATGAAGGCAGAGGATATGTGCTGCGCCGTATTATGCGAAGAGCCATCCGATACGGACGTAATATCGGCCTGACACGATCCTTTCTTCATGAAACCGCCCGTGTTGTTTTTGATATCATGAAACCCGAATATCCTGATCTTTCGGAGGCCGCGGCTTTTATTACCAATGTCATTAAAAACGAAGAAATCCGATTTTCAGAAACATTGGATCATGGGCTTAAGATTTTAAACGACGGTCTTGCCAATCTAAAAGCCAAGGGTCACACCCGAGTTCCGGGTGATTTAATATTTAAGCTATATGATACCTTTGGATTTCCGGTTGATATTGTTCAAGATGTGGTCCGGGATGAAGAATTGTTATTGGATACGGACGGTTTTGAAAAATGTATGGAAGCGCAGCGCGAACGGTCGAGATCCGTGGCCGCATTTTCTGAAATCAGCGATGCCTATAAAAACCTCTCGGTTGCAGGCGTAATGCCGGAGTTTGTGGGTTACGATAAGATATCTTGTGATTCAAAGGTGCTTGTACTGGTAGAGAACGGTCAGGAGACTCGGTCCGCGGCCGAAGGTCAAACCGTTGAAGTTGTAGTGGAAGTCACGCCGTTTTACGGTGAAGCCGGTGGACAGGTCGGGGATACGGGCAGGATTACCGGTTATGATCTTGATATGGAAGTCTTAGACACCATCAAGGATCCTACGGGGCTTATCATCCACAAAGGTAAAATCATTTCAGGACATATTGAAAAAGGGGAAAACGTAACGCTTGCCGTTGATAAGTCTCAGCGTGATGCGACAAAATGCAATCACACGGCTACCCATATCCTTCATTTTGCCCTGCGAAAAATACTGGGTGATCATGTCAAACAGGCCGGTTCCTTAGTGGCGCCGGACAGACTCCGTTTCGATTTTACCCATTTTTCCCAAACCGATCCGGAAGCTCTGGATAAAATTGAAACCCTGGTAAACCAAGAGATACGTAAAAATACGCCTGTCAAAATTGTTGAAATGGATGCAGAAGAAGCGTTCAAAACAGACGCTACGGCGATCTTTGAAGAAAAATACGGTGACCGTGTCAGGGTTGTTTCCGTGAACGATATCAGCAAAGAGCTTTGCGGGGGGACACATACGAATATGACCGGTAACATCGGTCTTTTTAAAATTATCGGAGAATCGAGTGTGGCTTCTGGGATACGGCGTATTGAGGCGCTGACTGGTGCGGCCGCCGTCGAATATATTCAAAAAGACTCAAAGACGTTGCATGAATCCGCCAAGTTGCTTAAAGAAAATCCTGAAGCGGTTCCCGGGAGAATTAAAAAAATATTGTCCGTTCAGAAAACGCTGGAAAAAGAGGTGGAACAATTAAAATCAAAGATCGCTATGCGGTCGGCCGATTGGACCGAAGAAGATATTAAAACAATTAACGATATTAAGGTACTGGCTAAAAAAGTCACGGCCGGCACGCCGGCTGAATTGAGAGATCTGGCGGACAGGTTTAAAGAGAAGATAAAAACCGGTATCGTTGTCCTTGGCAGTTCGGCCGATTCCAAGGCACTTTTGATCGTTGTAGTGACAAAAGATTTAACGGACCGATTTCATGCCGGGAAAATTGTTAAGGAGGTCGCATCGGTTGTGGGCGGCGGCGGCGGCGGCAGGCCGGATATGGCACAGGCCGGCGGAACCCGACCGGAAAATCTGGATCAGGCTCTCGAAAAGGTTTATGAGGTGGTAGGAAGTCGTTTATAGAACCCAAGTTGACCAAAAAAACGATCCATCCTCTCTAAAAGGTCTGGTTATTCCCCACCTTTTAATACATCAATCATCGTATAGACCTTTCCTTTAGATCCTTGTCTCATTTTGTTAGCCAGATAAATCAGTGCATCAAGGGTTCCCATGGCATATACATCCCGGCCGTTGACATTGTGTGTGAATTCAAAGTGGACGGTCTTGTCATATGAATCCAGGCTGTAAGTGTGCCACCCATGTCCTGATAGGTATTCTTCGGGTATACCCAGGACATTTTTCTGGGTCTCGGGATCACGCTCTTTGGTAATTTCTTCTTCGGCAAAAGCTAACCCCAGGCTATTGAAATAGCGCACCATTGCCTTGGCGGTTCCGCTGGTGTCGGCCTTTCCTTTCTGATGGCTTTCTTTGATTTCAAGGGAATATCCTTTAAAAAGATCCGGGAATGTTTTTGCGGCATATTCCATCATGGCCTGAAAACCGACGATCTGTTTGGCCATATTGGGTGCGATTACCGCGGAAATAGAAGACGCCAGGACCGTATCTTCAAGAAGCTGGCGGTCACCGCCGGTTGTTCCCATGACAAAGGGAAGCCCGTGTTTGCAGTAAAATTCGGCATTGCTGTTTACGGCCGGAGGAAGAGAAAAGTCCACATTAAGAAAGGGACCTTCCTTTTCTTTAATGGCCGAGATGGCCTGATCCCTGTCTCGCGGCGGAATGAGACTGAAAGAAACCGAATCTATGATGGTCTGGGTTTCGGTAATTTCAGGTCCGGTCAGCGATTGTGGAATCAGTTCAAACCGGCTGTCGGCGAGTGCATGACGGACGACGTTGGAAGCCATATTCCCGGGCAGGCCGTTTACCATAATTTTTATATGATTCATTTTGTACCCCCTATTTCCCTCACAATGGATTCAAGATTCGGAAATTCTCTGTTTTTAAGCGTTGAAAGCGTATGCGTTAATGTATTTATAGCACTAGGAATATATTTTTCAAAGTATCTTTTTCTTTTGATGCAGCTAAGATAAGCGAATGCCCCCAGTATCTGTAGGTTTCTTGTTATGGAACAATAGGCATAACAGGAAAGAAATTTATCCGGATTTATGTTCAGAAGGGATGGAAGGGTTTTACCGGAATAATTAAGGAGTTGATTCTGCACCCAAGGAGACAACTCAACATAGGGATCGATTAGCAAGGATGCAAGATCGTATTGGATCGGCCCCAACCGCCCCCCTTGAAAGTCAATAAAATAAAAACGATTATTTTTTACCATGATGTTTCGTGACTGCATGTCCCGGTGCATAAATCCGTTGACCGAAAATTCAAGGGCCTTGTCCGCAAGGGTTCTAAATTCATCTTCAAGATCTTTAAAGGAGATATTCATACCCATATATTTCCTTAAAAAAGTATCAACAAAGTACCGGCATTCTTTCTCGAGAATAAGATCCTGATTGTAATGTGAAGTTTGATATGTCCAGACCGGATCAAAGCCCTTTGCACCCCTTACGGAGAGTTTTCCAAGAAGGCCTATGACCGATTTGTAGTATAAGATGATTTTTTCCGGATTTATAGTGTTTATAACAACTGTTTGAAGGTTTACATCCCCCAAATCTTCCATGAATACAAGGCCTGAAAAAGTATCATAAAGATATATTTTCGGAACTCGTATATTTTTGTCATGCAAATGTCGGCCGATGGCAACAAATGAGTCCACTTCGCTGGTTGACTGGCTTTTCCTGATGTTATGATCTGCCATGACCAGTGACCGGTTTGCCGAGGTTAGTCGGTACCAGTTTCTGTCAGACCCATCACCTTTGAGCTGGGTACGAGAAATCTTTTTGTTCGGCCAACCGGAGAAAGCGTATTTGAAAGCTTCAGGCGCCATCTGTTCGAAAACAATCTGCGTGTATCTTTCCGGAGACCCGATATCTTTCCATTGGCATTCCTTTGCAATAAAAGCGCATACTTTTTTATTTTCTGATATCAACTGTCGATATATATCGATACTGCTTGAAAATATATTATCTGGTATAAGTTCAAGAATCTGTGGATCCAGAACCTGTATACCCGTAAAAGTAAGTTTTTCGGTTTCACCGGGCCGATGAATATTCGAACCTGAAACAGGCTGAGAGGTCAGGGGCGTCGAATCATGAAACTTAGTAATAAAACCGTCCTTATTTATCGATACGGTATTGAACCCCGGGTCGTCATAGAGAACCAAAGTGACCGGGTGACTATGATTCAAGTGAAACTTATAGACTTTTTTCAAATCTATATCGGTAACGATGTCACTGTTTATGACCATAAAGGGATGATCGTCCCAGAAGTCGGCAACATTTTTTATGGCACCCCCAGTACCTAAGATTTCCGGTTCATAGCGGGTAATCACAGGGATTGCATATTTTTGTCCCGCAAGATAGGCATCTATTTTTTTATAAAGATGATGGGTGTTGATGATAACCGCGTTGCATCCTGAATGTTGCAGGCTCAATATAATGAAATGGAGCAGTGGGTGCCCTGAAACAGGAAAAAGCGCTTTGGGTGTGTTTTTCGTAAAAGGAAGCAGACGCGTACCAAAACCTGCAGCAAGTATTAAGGCTTTCATTTATAGACAATTCAAATATTTTTGGATTGCATCGGTATAGAATGCTATCCTGTCCTTATTATCGGAACCTTTTACTCCGTTGGTTGTAAAAAAATCTATTCCATTCGTGTAGTTGACTATGGAAAGCGCTTCTTTTCGTTCAATTTCCTTCTTTTTATACATGCGATTTCCCAAGGTTTCAATTTTTTTTATACGATCTTTTGGTTTAATGGAGTTTGGCGGGTTTTGCATGAGAAAATTTAATACGATCCAATATGATTCGAAATAGGTTTTAAGGAAACTTGAAAATAATCTCAATTTTCTAAAACCCGAAGAGGTTAGATTGTATGTGTCCGGCAAGGTGGGATGGGGCATTAAAATGGTGTCGTCGATAAATGTCTTTATGTTTTTACGAACAAAGTGTTCCGTTGTTTTATCTACATCATATGCAAATTCATATTTAAAAAAATATTGAAGGAATTCGTAATCGGAATGCAGATCGGAAGCCGAAAACTGAAAAGCATCCTTTACAAGGATCGCAAGAGAAGTAATGGCCGCCGGGACGAAAAAGGCGATACAGTTATTTTTGTAGTATTCGAGGTTTGGACGTTTGCTTTCGTTTACCTTTAACAGCGCATCGGCAAAACGGGCCTTCTTGTCTTTTGTGATACGTTCGATGAATTTTCTCTGGACATAAGTCTCAAGCACATGCTCAATGGTATGAACATGATCCACAAGGAGAGTATCGGCAAGTCTGGCTTTTTGTGAAAGCAGATGGTTCATGTATGTTTCAACATGGGATATCAAATGATCAAGAGAAAAACTTTTTTTTGAACAATTCATAAGGGCGGCGGCGACAAGGGCATGAGGTGTAACAACCGTTACCGAGTTGATGGCGTTTATCACCCTGTGACCCAGATTTCGACAGAAAATGTTAAACTCTTTGGATGCCATATCTTCAATAGGCGTTCCGTATTGCACCAAAAGCTCCTTTAAAGAGATGGGTTCATGGAACTGAATATAGATTCTCCCATACCTTTTTTTTAAAAATTTTCGTGCTTTAATAACTTGCACCAGATTTTCAGGCTGTTTTTCTTTTCCTTCAACTTCATGGAGATAGGAACTTTCCTCCAATACCGTGTCATATCCAATAAAAATAGGTGCGAATATCATATCTGCACACGCTTTGTTTTTATAGGCGTTCAGAAGGATCGAAAGGAGTCCGAGCTTGGGCAGAATCAATTTGCCGGTTCGGCTTCGACCGCCTTCGATAAAAAATTCTATGTTGAAACCTTCGGCAAGCAGATTGTGAATATATTCTGAAAAAACTTTTGAATAGAGGACTGCCCCTCTAAACGTTCGCCGTATGAAAAATGCGCCGCCGCTCCTGAATAAAGAACCTATGGGCCAAAAAGAAAGATTTTTTCCGGCAGCAACGTGAGGACACGGCATATTGTTATGATACAGCAGATACGATAATATTAGGTAATCGATATGACTTTTGTGGCAAGGAATGAGTATTACAGGACCCTTCTGTGACATACTTTTCACTCTGTTTAGGCCGTCTTTATCTACGGTTACCCCTTCAAACATGGTGTTCAGGACCCAGGTTATTACTGCCGAGGCTATTTTTATGATAATCATATTGTAGTTGGCAGCAATTTCATCGAGAAAATCACTCGCTTTTTTCTGCACCTTTTGAATCGGGATGTCGCGGGCTTTTGAATGATGTTCCATGAAGTTTTGAAGCCGTTCCTTTGTAAGGATGTTTTCCTTCATTTCAAGCCGTGTTTTCAATACGGGTCCCGTGATGCTCTGTCGATGACGATTGATTTGATTCAAAAGATTACGTCTTAAGGCAAGCGTCTGATATTCGATGTTTTTTTTCCGGTTTTCCGGAAGTGACAAAAAAGTTTTGAGGTTAACCGGCTCGGATACTTCCACGAAAACCTTCCCGGGGTTTTTGAACAGTATCATCAGCCGTCTTATTTTGCCGGGGTTTTCTTTGGTGCCGAACAGAATGTCCATGATGTTCGGCAAGGATCGATCCGGCTTTTTATCAAAGAACATAAGCTGGGGGACAAGAAAAATGGGACGGTCAGTCGATTGTTGCATTTCGATAAGATATTGAACGGGGTCTTTCTTTGCTTTAATAAATCTTCGGTGGAAACCTTTTTGTTCGACCAGAGAAAGTAATGCCGGCCGACGGTTCATAAGTTCTTTTCGAATATATCCACTTGCATAAGGATCAGGGAGTGACAGGTTGTGAAATATGTGCGAAAGGTATGAAAAAAATATTTTTAAAAAGCGTGACACCGGCTGCCATATCACTATTTTATAGTCAAAACCTATCTGAGGATATGGAAGGCCGTCCTGTTTAAACCGGGTATAATAGAAAAGGTATAGAAAGTAGCTTTTGGGTTTTGTAACATATATAACAATCCCTTCTTTTTGAAGTTTTTTTAGATTCTGGGTTTGTTCCTTGGCAACCTTTATTCCGGAGAAGAAGAGCCTGAGGATAAAGGTTGATAACATGCCGATATTATCAGGAAGTTGAAAAAAATAGTGACTGTGATTAGTTTGCGAGAAAATATTGTGCTTTTTTTTTAACTTAAGTCTATATTTTTCAAGTTGTAATTTAATCCATTTTAACATGTTTAAAATCCGATTTACATTTTATATTCAAAAATTTTCAAGTAACAGATATGAATTTTGAATGCAATCTTTTCTTTGGGGAAGTATATTTTTTAAAAAAATATTATAAAATTATATGGTTATATTTTATAATGCTGTTTTATAAGAAAGGTTTTCGATTAGAATATCGAGATTCTTATTTAAAAAATTAAGCTTGCGTTACAAAGTAAGTTGTGTTAATTTGCAACTTCTTCTTTTGGGAAAAGTTTTTTAAAATAAATTTAATTAAAATTAAAGGAGGATGATTTTCTATGAAAACTTTAATTGGTGGGGCGGTCGGAGCTGTATTGGGTCTCATTGGTATGTCCATATGGTGGAAACCATTTTTGCAGCTTTTAGCGGGTGCCATTCCTGTAATGCTTCTGCTTGGCGGTGGTTTGGCTCTTTATCTGGGCTTTGACGAGCTCAAGGATACCTGGAAGAAAGAGGATACAACAGTTGATACTCCAACCAAAACAGATGAAACTGAAAAATACAAAGATGAAATTGACGAACTGAAAAAAGAGATCGAAACTCTAAAAGCCCAAAAAGCATAATAAAAAGCTGATTCCCAAGAACACGATACTTGTTTGACGGCAAGATGTGAGAAGGAAAATAAACGCCTTGCAATTGAATGCAAGGCGTTTATTATTTTTCTTGGGAGTCAATAGTTCTTTTTATGGCCGATGTGGCTAGAAAATCTGCTCTTTCATTCCCCTCATAACCGGCATGCCCTTTAATCTTTATAATTTTCCGATCCTTGAATTTTAGTAGAATATTTTTTATGGATTTTATAAGATTCTGATTCTTACTGGCTTTCCAACCCAAGGTCAGGACTCCATATGCATACCTGCTGTCCGTAAAAATGCGTACCGGGAGCTCAGTATCTTTTATGGCCAGAAGACCTGTTCGAATTGCTTCGAGTTCTGCGATATTGTTGGTGGCGATACCGATATATTTTGATATCTCTTTTTCATGTTTTCCAAAACGCAGCACAATCCCTATTCCCGATGGCCCTGGGTTCCCAGAAGATGCCCCGTCCGTATAGATACAGATGGTATCATTATATTCGGTACTATCCGGAGATTCGGTTTTTGGTTTAAGCTTGATTTTCAGTTTTTTCGGAACGTCTATGGTTGATTTCTTATTTTTCGATTTTTTGGCTTCTAACTCGACCGAATCGATGGATTTGATGTTCTTTGGGCTAACCCAATACTCATAATCCTGACCCAGCTGGTATTTAATCAAAACCCTGCCATTTTTAACAACAGGTTTTTGATTCCGGTCTGTGGCCAACCAGACTTTGTTTTTTTTAAACTGCATCCGCTTCCAGTTTATGGTGTTGTCACTCATTCGTAAAGGTGAAACTCCCGGCTTATTTCTATAAACCCTTTAAGTTCATCGAGCCATGATTTTTCTATAGTATCTATGTTATCAAGGTGTTCGATACGCTGTCGTATTTCTTTATTGCCGATGATGAGATCGATGGGAGGTCTTTTAAATTCATACTCATACGGTGGACGCTTCCATCGGAACTGATCCTTATAATGGAAAATCACGGCCTGAAGAAGCTTGAGGGTTGTGATATATGGTTTAAACTCGTACGGATCTGTTATATGGATCTGAAATCCTTTGCATAGACTCCCTTTGAATTTGTTTGACGTCGGCTCAAAAAAAACAGGTCTAAGTATTGCGCCCGGCAGCCGATTTTCACTTAGGCGTGACAGCAACAGGGTTGTATTGATAAACGGGGCGCCAAAGATTTCGAACGGGCGGGTGGTACCACGGCCTTCAGAAACATTGGTCCCTTCCCATAATACCTGTCCGGAATAAACCATGGCCGATACCGGCCATGGAATATTGGGAGAGGGCGGAATCCAGGGAAGGCCTGTATTTTGGAAAAACATCTTCCGGTTCCAGCCGTTCATGGGGATAATTTGAAGATCACAGCCGATACCGTACTCATTGTTGAACAATAGAGCAAGTTCTCCGATGGTAAGCCCGTGGCGCATCGGAATGGGGTATCTTCCGACAAATGAAGTGCATTCGGAAGTCAGACAGTTCCCTTCTGTGATGCTGCCGGAGATAGGATTGGGCCGATCAAGGACCAGGACTTTTTTACCAAACTCTTTTGCAGCCTCAAGACAATAAGACATGGTGTAAATAAAAGTGTACACCCGTGTGCCTACATCCTGTAAATCGACGATAAGTACATCGATGAGATCAAACATCTTTTTATCAGGGACGCGAGTTTTTCCGTAAAGACTGAAAACAGGAATGTTTAATATGGGATCAGACATATCTTCCGACTCGATCATATTGTCCTGTTTTTCGGCAAAAAATCCGTGCTGGGGTGAGAATAATGCTTTAAGCTGTCCCTTCAATCTCCGGCTGATCAATTCACGGGCATGGCAAAAGTTTCTGTCAACCGAAGCAGGATTACATAACAATCCGATTCGTTTCCCGGACATCCATTTTGGGGGTGATTCAATAAATCTTTCAAGACCTGTTTGAACCTGCATAATATTATGTGCTTTAAATGTAAACATTGGTGTATTACATGGTTCTATAATTGAGATGTTTCTTTTAGATTCTATAAGTCATTGTAATGATTAATTCCAGTTTTCTGTTGCCATGGCGGGAGAAGCGAAGCGAAATAAGTTCAGACCAAGCCTTCTCTTATTAGATATGAAATATGAATTATGTCAAGTTGTATCTCCTTGTTCAATCAAGCTAAAATGATTTCAAAGTCTAAAATTTATTGATTTCGTTTGAAAATCTGCTATAAATATTCTTCAGTTCCAGGGAGTCGGAGTGTTGGGATATTAATTCGTCAAATTTAATACTCATAAGGTTCTTAATTCTGTTTTATATAGGTGGTGTTGATGAATAAGATAAGATTTGTAAGTATATATCTCTTTACGCTGGCCCTTGTATTCTTTGTGCTGGGAATATACACTGAGTGTCACTTCATTACCTTTATCAGAAAGATAAATCATCAACCTTTGGGATATCCGGAGTATCTTCATCTTGTGTTTTTCTTATTAGGATTTTTAGCACTATGTTCGATTTATTTTGCAGAAAAAATGGAAGTAAAAATCCTTTCGCAAGCTAACACCGTTTTACAAAAAGAGATATTTAAACGGGAAAAAACCGAAGCAGCGCTCCGAAAAAGCCAAGAGAAAAATAAATATCTTTATAAAAAAGCCATAAATGCAAAAGAAGTTTATCGTTCTCTTCTTCATTCATCCGCTGATGCCATAGTTATTTATGATCTGAAAGGAACCGCCGAATATATAAGCCCGGTATTTACACAGATATTTGGATGGACACTGG
>JASFHC010000059.1:0-10914 GCA_050123435.1 Desulfobacterales bacterium | reverse complement strand
TCACCAAAATAATTTAAGATTTTCTCATGAGCCGTGGAGCCCGGAGCCACAGCTTCCCTCGCCAGTGCATCGGAACTAATAATTGTTATACCCAACTCTTTCAATCGGTTGCAAACAGAACTCTTGCCGGATCCGGCTCCCCCGGTAACCGCAACTTTAAACATTTTTTTCGTGGGGTTGAGCATATGCTATCCCAATAGACACAACCTGGAAATAGTGATATATATATAAGTTATGATAATTTAAAAAAAAAATAACGTCAAGAAGAGTAAAGAAATCAATGAGTCATTTTAATTCAAATATTTTTTCTCAGACAAAAGGCGCATATATCATCGGCGGCTCGATCAGGGATCTGCTTCTGGATCGAATTCCAACCGACTATGACATTGCCGTCACGGGAAATCTAAAAAAAATTGCGGAAAAGATCGCCAAAAACATATCGGGCCGCCTGGTTAAGATGGGAAAACCGGGCCAGATGATTATTCGGGTGGTATCCAATGATAAAATTTTTGATATCACCTCGTTAAACGGCTCTTTCATAGAAGACGACCTTAAAAAAAGGGATTTTACCATTAATGCCATGGCATATGATCTTTCTTCGGGAAAAATTGTCGACTGCCTGGGGGGGCTTGGGGATCTGCTCGATAAAAAAGTTCGTATGGTTTCAGCAGATGTTTTTAAAAAAGATCCGATCCGTTTGATACGGGCCTATAGAATCGCTGCATGCTTGAATTTCCAAATCGAATCACAGACGGCTTCGGTTATCAGCGCTTATGCAAAACTGATAGAAAATTCAGCGGGTGAACGCATACGGGGCGAAATTTTCAAATTGTTGGGTACGTCGAAATCCTATCGTTATCTTTCCCAAATGAATGATGCCGGTCTGTTAAGCGCCATCTTCCCGGATCTTGACCCGTTAAAAGAATGCCGTCAAAACAGCCATCATGGTTATGACGTGTTTGAACATACCATGAACGCTTATCAGCATCTTGAAACCATACTCAACGATCCGGCTAAGATTCTGCCGAATACTTCAATCCCGATCCGGCAATATCTTGATAAAAAAAAAGGCGTGCTGCTTAAATATGCAATTCTGATGCATGACATTGGAAAACCCTGGGCGAAAACCATAGATGACAGGGGAAAAATCCATTTCTATGGTCATCCCCGAAAAAGTGCCGATCTGGCTCAAAAAATTAGCCAAAAGCTGAAATTTTCCAATCGTGAAAAGCGGTTTATCGATTTTATTATCCGCAACCATTTGGATCCGCTTTTTCTTTTTACGGCCATGCAGAAAAAAACGTTAACCCATAAAGGGGTAACCCGTTTTTTTATAAAATGCGGAGACAACACACCTGCCTTGCTGCTACATACCATTGCTGATATCATGGCAAAACGAGACAAGCCAAATCAAACAAACAAGGCCTTCATATGGTTTATAAAAGAGATGATCCTCAATTTTTTTTATGATTTTAAATGTAAAATCAAGGAACCGCCGCTGATTACAGGTAGTGACCTTATACATGAATTCGGGCTTATTCCTTCCCCTCTATTCAAAAAAATTCTAAACCTTGTGCAGGAAGAAAAATTAACAGATACAATTAAAAGCAGATCCGAAGCCTTGGCATGGGTAAAGGATTATCTAAATAGTGTCCATCCATAAACGGCATCTTTCGGCTCCCGGCAGCGTTCTCGCTCGTTTTCAATCCTCGAAATAGCGTGCTATGCCTGCCTGCCCCGTAGGTCCGGCAGATCGTACTGGGGCGGTTGAAAACTCGCTCGGGCCTTGCCGGAAACCAAAATCTACCATTTATGAATGGACACTGGAGAGAAAATAAATTCCAAAGTTCAATTCGTTGTTTTCTGTATTCTTCCCCATAACCCTGCCGGCATGAATAGAACAGCAAAGATGAGCACCGCCCCATATAGGAACTCATGCCCGGCCGGAATCAGAGGATGAAAAACGAACTGATCCAAAGGATAAATAATTAGCGCAGCCAGAGCAGGTCCTATAATGGTGAACCTGCCCCCGCAAATAGCAAAGATCATGGGTATGGCCGAGAAATGAAGTCCATAGACCAACCCCGGGTTGATATATCGAACCAGATGTGCATAACAGGCGCCGCTGATTCCGGTGAAAAAGGCACTGAGCAGCATAGAGAACAATCGAATGCTGTCCGCCTGAATACCGACGGCTTGGGAAGCGATTTCCTCTTCGCGGATGGCCTGAAGTGCCAGACCAAAGTTGGAACGAAATATAAATCCCACCAAACCCACCAATACCAGAAAATAAACAATCATAATATAATAAGAGGCCGTGATTCTAGAACAAAAATCGATGTGCCAGGGACCTAAATCCAGTGATGGAAATCCTTTCAGCCCTACCAGTCCGAGAGAACCTCGGGTCACTTCATCCCAGTTATCCGTAATAACTCTGGGAAGTTCTATAAAAGCCAGAGTTGCCAGGGCAAAATAAGCTCCCCTCAGACGTATGCAGATCAGGCCCATAATAAAACCTAAACCGGTGGCGATAAATCCGGCTAAAGGAATGGTGATCCAGAGAGATACACCCAAATTAAGACTTAAAAGGGCTGAAGCATAGGCGCCGGAACCGAAAAAAGCGGCGTGGCCAAGGGAAATCGAACCGCTCACGCCCAAAATATTCCAAGCAAGTGCCAGGGTAGCGAGAAGCAGGGCATGGGTGAAGACCTGAAGAATATAATCATTGTGCCGGACCAGAATCGGAAGCAGCAACAAAAGGAATAAAGTGGCCCAAAGACCCACGGTATATGTCTTTGAACCCTTATTTAGGTCGTGTGGAGATTTTGTTGTTGAATTAGACATGATATAGCTTTTAAGAAAATGTTTTTGGAGTCCAAACATCCGCTGCCATATAAAATACGACCTGAATTTGATTGAAGCGAGATACTGGGTACTGGTTTCTGGATGCTGGATAGTTTATTAGGAATCGAATATTTTTTATGCAGGATCAAGCATCCAGTATCCAGGATCAAGCATCCAGTATCCAGGCCCAGTCAGATAGCAGCGCCACTGACGATTTAAAACTAGGGAATAGCTACCGCAAAATGCTTTTCAAAAACAATATATTCTCAATTATAGACTCATTTTTCATTTCCAACAATGCCGTAAGGTTTGAACGCCAGCAGCGTGAGCAACAAAACAGCAGTAACCATCTCACGCCAGCTGGCCCCGCAGAGTATTACGGTAAAAGATTCAGCCAGCCCCAAAATCCATCCGGCCAGGATGATTCCGCTAAGGCGGCCCACACCGGCAAAAATTGTAATGGTAATGGCCAATAATGTGACTTCACCGCCACTTGACGGATAAAGATAGTGTGTGCAGCCGTAGAGGGGTCCTGCCAGACCGATAAGCACGGCACCGAGACAGAAAGCGAGTGTTCCCATGCTCGCCACGTTTATGCCTGACAGAGCGGCCGTTTCCTTATCCTGGATTGTGGCTCTCAGCGCTTTCCCCAGATATGTTCGGTACATAAGTATATAAAGAAGGAAGATCACAATCAGGGACAATAGAAGCAGGGTGAGTTGGCCATAACTTATAAAAACGCCGTGGAGTTGAAAACTCTTATTCAGGGATGAAATTCGGATGAGTCGATAATTACCGGAAAAGAGAAAAAGCATGCTGTTTTGGATGACAATGGCCACTCCGAAACTCAGAACAATTGAATTCAACTCCAACGGATCACCGAGCCGGGCGAACAGACGTTTGAGCCCCAGACAGATCAGAAGGATAACCAGAATGGCGACCGGAAATGTTAATACAAAGGAAAAACCATAAACGTCCCAGAGCCAATAGGCCACATAGCCCGCTAATACCACCAACTCGCCATGGGCCAGATTAAAGTTTCGAGTGACACCGAAAATCAGTGCAAAACCAAGCGCTATCAGAATATAAAAGGAGCCCAGGGATATGCCCGAAACCAGAACCGTTGTCCACATAATTTATCTTTGATCCCATGGGGGCATTGGATAAACCGCCTGTTCGGCGGCTCGATCAGATGGATAGACAACCACAAGTTTTTCTTTCTGAATCTGGACAACCATATGGTTGTAATGGAGAGGGTCTCCTGTTTTGTCAAAAGCAAGATGCTCCATGGGCAGAGCCAGGTTAAGTTTTGTCAATGCCGTGCGAATATTATCTCCGGTAAAAGGCAGTCCGTTATGCAACACTGCCTGCATGGCCGCAACCAGAGCTCGGGCAGAGGTATACCCGTGCATGTTAGTGGTGTTTGGCTGCTGGTTGAACATACGTCTAAATCTTTGGATAAAGGCTTCAGAGTCCGCTTCCGTACCGGGTTCGGTAATTCCCGGATTCCAGGCACACGTGCTGTAGAGGTAGTCGGCATCTTTTCCCATTGTTCTTATGAAGCTTTCATATGCAATGCCGAATGGACCGATATACGCCTTGGGCGACATTCTGTTTTCTTTAAGCTGGCGCACAAAAAGAATGTGGTCCGGCGTAAAGCCGCCTGAAACGATCACATCAATATTCATGCCGGCTAGCTTTGCGATAAGCGGAGTGAAATCAGGTGTGCCCGGACGGAATTTTTCAATCAGTTGTACAGTAAATCCATGAGTCTTGACACACCGTTCAAGGTCTCCGGCCAGTTCCACGGATCCGGGCGTGGCGGCATGCAGAATAGCCAGATGTTTGGGCTTCAATCGGTGGGCCAGGATTCCGCAGAGCGGTTCAACAAAACCCTGAAGCCGGGAAACTCTGAAAAAGTATTCATTTTTATGCTGTGCCAGCTCCTTTTGCAAACTGGCACTGGCAACATAGGGAATCCGGTATTTTTTAGCCACTGCTGCGATAGGTCCTACCAGGGAATCGACATAACCGCCGGTAAGCGCGGCAACCTTTTCCCAGGAACACAATTCCTCAGCCCTGGAGATGGCCACATCCGGCCGGCTTTGATCATCTCGTGAGATAAGCTGAAGCTGCTTGCCTCCGATTCCTCCGGCTTCGTTGGCCTCGGCAACAGCAACCTTGATCCCTTGATGGATCTCAATGCCATTTTTTGCAAGGCCGCCGGAAAGAGGGTTGATCTCGCCGATTTTAATGGTTGAGGCGGAACTTGTGTTGCTCGGGAACGCAAGGAAACATAAGCAATAAATGATGCAAACGCATTTGATAAACGATAAAAAAAAATCTCGATGGTTTTTCGGTAATTTTCTCATGGGAAACATTTCGAAACGTTATGGCAAAATATCCAAATCGCAACAGCTTGGAATTCTATATTGACTTCCCTGTAACGGATTGCCGCATCACGAAAGCGTTACCTTGGTCCCTACACTGTTAAGCGCAAAACTTGACGGAAATTCTTTTTGTAAACGCTGGATAGCTTTCCATCCGGTACAATGCATGGGGATTAGCACTTCAGGATTCAATTTTTTAAATTCCGCGATGGTCTTATCGTGAATTTTTTCGAAAAACGGTCCGGAAAGATGAAATCCTCCCATCACTGCTTGAATCTTCTCTTCTCCGGTTGTTTTCTGTGCAAACATAATGGTATTAATAATACCTGCATGGGCGCATCCGGAGATTACGACCAGGCCTTTCCCGTTGAGTTTAATAACAAGGGATTGATCGTCGGCAAAGGGATCAAACACCAATTCTCCGTCTTTTTCTTTAAGCGCATTGGGCATTCCTTTTTCAAATTCCGTTGTTCGTTCCACCTCTCCGGTTACCATGATCATATCGTCGGCGATCAGGGTGGGTGCTTTGCTTTCCACGATTTCAACATTTTTTTGTTCAAGTTCATTTTTTACCAAGGTTTGGGGAAAAAGGCGCGTGCTTCCGTCCGGGGTGCGGGTATAACGAGGATATTCAAATGCACCGGGATGCACTACCAGGGGAATCGTTCCAGGTATTTTGTCAAGAATACCGTAAAGGGAGCCGGTGTGGTCCATGTGTCCGTGGCTTATGACAATGGATTCTATCTCTTCGACACTTACTCCCAGCTTTTCGATATTATGGAGCACGCCTACCTTGGTGTAACCCGTGTCGAAAAGGACGATATGTTTGCTTTCTCCTTGAGTTACGGTAATCAAAAGGGACAGCCCATGTTCTGCCAGAAGGGTGTCATCCAGAATATTGCCATCCTTTGCCAGCGGGGGACGGGCGATAATTTCAGAGGGCGGCAGCAACAGATCAATGTAATTGTCTATAAGGGTCAGAATTTCAACACGGTCTACTGCTTTTAAGGAAACAGGCAAATTAGCATTCATCAATTTTCCTCCTTTGGGTGCTAAGCGACATCGTGGGGTTCCGCTGCCGAATTTTGGCGGAACAATGCCGGATAATATGTTATGTTTGTTATTTATTGTCCATCCATAAACGGCATCTTTCTGCTCCCGGCGGCATTCTCGATCGTTTTCAATCCTCGAAATAGCGCGCTATGCCCGCGGTTGAAAACTTGCTCGGGCCTTACCGGGAACCCAAATCTACCATTTCCGGATAAACACGATTTTATTTTCAATATACATATCACCCGAATCGAGTTAAACTTGATTTCGTTAACAGTTTTTCGAATATTCCTGTTTAATTCCGATCCGGTCGCGTTCGATTATTACCATGTATTGCAAAGTATTGCAAATAAGCAGCCGTGTAAAGAGATTTGTTGAATTTTGACAATTGCTATGATGAGTAAAACAGGTGATAAATATTGGGGCTGTTAAGCACCTTGCGTAACAGATCCATATTTGATATCTAATAAGAGTTTAAGTTGATGAGACAACACGGCCAAAAACCACCCATTTGTTCCGTTTTATGTACATAAATTATGCTAAAACAAAAAAAAACTTCTCAGATACTTAAAAAGCGAGTCCGGCGAGATAAAGGGGGAATCTTTGCAAGAATCACCCGATGTTTTATTTGGATTTCACTTTTTATGGTGGTGTTCGGCATGATTGGGGCTGTCGGGATTTATTATTATCTGGGCAGAAATCTGCCCAAAATATCTTCGCTAAACGATTACCGGCCTCCTATCATCACCACCGTGTATTCAGACGACAGCCGAAAGATTGGTGAATTTTTCAAAGAACGGAGAATTGTGATCCCTTTATCCCAAATGCCTGAAATGCTCAAAAAAGCTTTTATTACAGCGGAGGATGCAAGATTTTATAAACACAAAGGAATAGATATTTTAAGTATTATCAGGGCGTTTTTTAAGAACATCGAGGCCGGAACCATTGTTCAGGGCGGCAGTACCATTACCCAGCAGGTTACAAAATCGTTTTTCTTGACACCGGAAAGAAGTTATACCCGCAAAATAAAAGAAGCCATTCTTGCGTACCGCATTGATAAGAAGTTCTCCAAAAATGAAATTCTGTTTCTGTATTTAAATCAGATTTATCTGGGGCATGGCGCATATGGTGTGGAAGCGGCTTCCGAGAATTATTTCGGAAAATCCGCTCAGGAATTGAACCTGGCAGAATGTGCTGTCCTGGCCGGCCTGCCCCAGGCACCGAGCAGATACTCGCCCTTCAGATATCCAGAAAGGGCAAAGCAGCGTCAGATATATGTTTTAAACAGGATGGTTGAAGAAGGCGTTATAACTAATATTCAAGCCACGGAAGAAATCAATAAAGAGCTTGATATTAAACCCAGGAAAAACTGGTATATAGAAGAAGTCCCCGTTTACACCGAACACATCAGGCGATATGTCGCAAAAAAATATGGTGACGACATCTTATACAAGGAAGGGCTCAAAATTTATGCTGCGGTGAATATTGAAATGCAAAAGATTGCGCGGGGAGAAATAGAAAAGGGGCTATGTGCCTTGGACAAACGCCAGGGTTACCGGGGCCCGATAAAGCATTTACAGCCGGAAGAGATCGAATCGTTTTCAAAGGAACTTCAGACTGAGGTGGAAAAAGCCCCTCTTGAAGAGGGGAAGATTACGCAAGGCGTTGTGATAGAGGTAAACAATAAAAATGATACAGTAGTTGCTCGTATCGGCAAAACTCTGGGAATCATAAGAATTGAGGATATGCGCTGGGCCAGAAAACCTGATCCGGAGGTTGCTTATTTCCAAGCTAGAGTTCAACATCCCGGAGAGGTTTTGTCCGTGGGTGATGTTATACTTGTTAAGGTTAAAGAAAAACTGTTTAATACAGACCGGTGGTGGCTTGATCTGGAACAAATTCCAAAGGCTCAGGCCGCTCTTTTGTGCATAGAGTCGGAAACCGGTCATGTGAAAGTAATGGTCGGTGGAAGGGATTTCAGAGAGAGCCAGTTCAACAGGGCCGTTCAGTCGAGGCGTCAGCCCGGTTCAGCATTTAAACCCATAATATATGCCGCAGCCCTTGACAAGGGATATACCCCTGCGACCATGATCATCGATTCACCGATTGTGTATCAGGATGCGGAACATGACTTTACGTGGAAACCCAGAAATTACAAAGAAAAATTTTATGGTCCCACACTTTTTCGTGACGCCCTTGCAAAATCACGCAATGTTGTAACCATTAAAATTTTAAAAGATATCGGCATTGATTATGCTATAGATTATGCCGGAAATCTTGGAATCACATCAAAACTAAACAGGGATCTTTCAATAGCTTTGGGATCTTCGGGCGTATCTTTGCTGGAGCTTGTTACGGCGTATTCGGTTTTTAACAATCTCGGTTATCTTATAAAACCTGTATTTATAACAAAGATTGAGGACAGAGACGGAAATGTAATCGAGGAATCGAGTCCTTTGAGAGAAAAGGTCATCGAAAAAAACACAGCCTATATCATGACCAGTCTTCTGGAGGGTGTGGTCAAATACGGAACCGGACACAGGATCAAAGCATTGAAGCGACCGGTGGCAGGCAAGACCGGTACAACGAACAATCTTCATGATGCTTGGTTTGTCGGATACACGCCACGCTATACCACGGGGACATGGGTGGGTTTTGATGATGAGAATTCTCTTGGAAAAGGCGAAACCGGTTCCAGGGCGGCAAGCCCCATATGGCTCGGATTTGTCCATAAAGTACTGGAGGGCAAGCCCATTAAAGTTTTTCAGGTCCCCGAAGGCGTCGTGTTTTCTAAAATCGATGCCGAAACCGGCTTGTTACCCATACCCGAATCTAAAAAGACCATATTTGAATGCTTCAAAGAAGGATCCGTGCCCACCGAATATACCAAAGAGCCGAATTCCATGACAGAGCCGGAACAGTTTTTTAAATCCGATATGTGATTAGTTTCCATCCATAAATGGCTATTTTTCCGATGAGCGGCGTTCTCCGCGGGTTTCCGCCCTCGACGTACTTCAAGTACGCTTCGGGCGAAAACCCTTGTGCGGCCTTACTCATCGAAAAAATTCCTCATTTATAAATTGGAAACTACTTAGTGCTCAAATGTATTTATGGATGGACAATTAAGTAACCCTATTCAGAATAAACCGTCGCAAAGCATCCGTTCAGGATAAAAGTGACTAAATTGATACAAATTTTTTTCTGATGATATCCGAAACCTGTCTGGTTAAAACCAGCACCTTTTTCGCATGATCAAAGCTTAAGGAGCCTGTGCCGCAGCTTGGCGTTATCAATGTCTGATTTAGTAGTGCGGATTTATCAATACCGATCGTTTGAATCGCCCGGGCCTGTTCCTCCCACTCAGCCACCAGTGAATCGGCAGTCTCTTTTTCAATGTTATCGCTGTTTAGCGTGGGAACAATTCCCCAGGCCAGGATGCCTCCGGATTGGATAAAGCGCTTAACAAGATCCGGATAGAGAATCAGCTTGTCAAAATAGGAATAGGCATCAAAGCTGATGATATCTGTGGCAGACTCCAAAAGCAGAGACCAGTCGGCATTGGCGCAGACATGGATTCCGGCAAGACCCCCTTCATCATGGACCGCTTCAATCACTTGCTCAAAACAGTTTATGACTTCATCACGGGATATGGTAATAAATGCGGATGAGCCGAATCCGGCCAGCGCAGGTTCATCGAAAAAAATGATGACCGGGCATCCGAATCCTGAAAGATTTTTGACCTGCCACCGGGCTTTTTGAGCCAAAAGCTTCACCGCAGCATCTCTTAATTGCTCGTTATAAAAGATCGCCTTTCCGTTCTGGTCGGTTAACCCCAACCCGAAGGTTATGGGACCGGTTATTTGACCTTTAACCGCGACCGGATGATCGGGATTGGCCTGAAGATGCTCCATAAACGCAAAAAAACCCCCTGCCGTATCGGCACTCATGGAAAATCTCGAACCTTCAAGATCTGTCTCGCCTTCCTTGACCGCCATATAATCTTCATAAAATTCAAGGAGATCATCATCAAAACAAGGATCAGAGATATCGATAAAGGATTTATCTTTGCCCAATTTAAGGCCCGGAAAACCCGGCTGAAATTGTGCGATCATTCCTTCTTCCTTATACGCCGGAAGCTGAACCCATAAAGGAATTTCAGGGGTATACTCGAAAACCAACTGAACCCCTTCCGCGTGATCGTGCAAAGGAAGGCTTCCGATTAGAACCGGAAGACATCTGGGATAAAAGTGTGTTGACATTAATCAGGCTCCTTTTATTTGTGGCCGATATGGATTTCTGGGTGGACACTTGTTCGGGGAATGAGTATCACGAGCAATATTAATTTACAAGGTTATTGAAAAAATAAAAGCCTAAAGTTTACAGCTTTCCAGAATAGATTGACACGTTAATTTGCCGGTGTTATTATGATAAATAATTCACTGTATGATACCTTTGAAAAACGTCCCCTTGTGCCCAATTCCGGCGTCAGGCTCAAATTTTAATCCTTGAAATACTCGATGTATTTATGTGGTTAAAATTTTCGCCTTCCTTGGCCTTGAACCCCGGTTAAATATTAAATGCGGATTTAACTGGGCAGGCAAAATTGAACATTTTTCATAGGTCTCTGTAT